>CALEHE010000178.1 GCA_937876415.1 uncultured Actinomycetes bacterium | reverse complement strand
GGCCTTAATTTTCGCCAGGAAATGAATAGGTGACATCACTGAATTTGTCGCGGGCGAACATGTACAGCAGGCGCAGAGGCACTGGCCCCGTGTTATGGGCATAGTGCTCGAGGCCCTCAGGGATCCACACTGCCGAGCCCTCACGAACTGGCGTTGAGTTGCCTTCAATAACGACATCGCCCTCGCCCGACAAGGTCACATAGATCTCGGTGGCATCTTGCGAATGCCCCCTTGGTGGGGGAGTCGAGTCAACCGGTACCTCGGCGATGCCGACGGTCATTTCATTGGTCGCGGTGGCATCGCCGCCAAATAGCTCCCACCAGCGCACCGAGCCCCGAGTGTGACTGGTCCATTCTTCGGTCGGACAGTCATCGATATGGCGCACGACCACATGGCGAAAGGCAGGAGATTCCATAGCCGAACCGTACCCCGTCGGCGACTTCTGGTCTCAGTTATGTCAGGGCACATGCCTCAATGGCAGAATGTCCTCATGAGCAACACAACTATTGACGATGCCCTGACCCCCGCCCAAGCCGAGGCTTTCCGCGTGCAAGTTCGCGAGTTCCTGGAAAAGAACGCCTCTGGAATTGGTCGCCGCAGCGATACTTCTGTTCAGATCGCCAAGACGTACCAGAGTGCGCTGGTCGAAGCCGGTCTTGCTGGTTTAGTGTACGGCAAAGAGCATGGTGGTGCCGGTTTGACTCGTGCCCACGATCGCATTTATCGCGAAGAGTACGGCAAGTACCCCGACATGACTTTTGAATTGACCATCAGCCACGGTATGTGTCTGCCGATGCTCAGTCAGTTCGGTACCGAAGAGCAAAAGCGTCAGTTCATGCCCGACAACATTGCGGCGCGCACAATGTGGTGCCAGATGTTCTCTGAGCCCGGCGCCGGATCAGACGTTGCAAGTTTGCAGACCAAGGCCGAACTTGACGGTGATGAGTGGGTGCTCAATGGTCAGAAAGTTTGGACCACACTTGCTCACGTGAGCGACTACGGAATCGTGATTGCCCGCACCAACCCCGACGCGCCCAAGCACGCGGGTATTTCAATGTTCATCATTGATATGAAGGCCCCTGGCGTTGAGATTCGTCCGATTCACCAGATCGACGGCGGCAGCCACTTCAACGAAATCTTCTTGACCGATGTTCGTACGCCTAAGTCATGGTTGCTCGGCGAACTCAACAACGGATGGAACCAGGCGACCGCCATGCTCATGTTTGAGCGCGTTGCTATCGGAACTGGTTCATCAAGCGGTGTCACTCACAACTTGGCTGATCGTTTGATCGACGTTGCGAAGAACAATGGCAAGTTGAGTGATCCGGTGATTCGCCAAGAACTCATGAAGTTGTACTGCGAAGAGACTTGCAAGTCATTGGTCTCGATGCGTACACGTGCCGAAATGAAGGCCGGAAAAGTACCCGGTCCTGGCGGCTCGCTTGGCAAGTTGCACGGCGCAGTTATCGCTCGTTTCAGTCGTCCGCTCATCAATCGCCTTGTCGGTGCAGATTGTGACGCATGGGAAGGTGAAGGCCGCGGTGAAAACTGGGCGCGCTACATCTTGTCGAGCTTCCAGTCGAACATCGCCGGCGGAACCGACGAGATTCAGCGCAACATCATTGGCGACCGCGTGCTTGGACTGCCCCGTGAACCAATGGTGGACAAGAACCTTCCTTTCAAGGATCTCAAGGTCGGTACCATTCGTTCATGACGCAACTTCCGCTCTCACAGATTTGGGTGTATCCCGTTAAATCAATGGTGGGAGCAACAGTTGATGAATGTTCTGTCAGCGAGTTAGGCCTTGTTGGCGATCGTGTGTGGGCTGTTCGCGATCTTGAAAACGGCGGTATTCGAGGTGCCAAGAAGTTTGGTGGCTTGATGAAGTTGTCGGCTTCGTTTGTCAAAGGCTCTGATGATGTGGCAATTTCCTTACCAGGTGGTCGCGTCGTTCGCAGTGACGACAACGATGTACACACAGCGATCAGTGAAGCAATTGGCGTGCCAGTTCAGCTTGAACATTTGCGTCCAGCATCAGATCTTGATCACTTCCGTCGTGGAGCCCCAAGTAGCGACGACATGATGGAAGAGTTACGCAATGTTTTCGGGCGCGACATTGATGAACCACTTCCTGATTTTTCCGTCTTCCCGCCTGAGGTGATTGAGTTTGAATCGCCGCCAGGTACGTATCACGACTGTTGGCCGTTGATGATCATGAGCACTTCCGCGTTGCGGTCGATGCAAGAGGCCTTGCCAGATTCACAGATTGATATTCGACGTTTCCGCCCGAGTTTGGTGATTGATACTGGTGATCAAACTGGTCATCCCGAATTTTCGTGGGCTGGAAAGACCGCGCGAATTGGCGATTGTGAACTTGAATTTCAGTCAGCGTGCCCGCGTTGCGTGATGGTGACCCGAGAAGTTGCTGACGATCTTCCGGCCGATCGTGCCATCTTGCGGCACATCGTGCGCGACCTGAATCAGAATGTTGGTGTCTACGCCAAGGTCACCAAACCCGGCACCATCAAATCCACCGACCAACTCACATTCCTCCCGTGATTCTGGTGTCGTTTTATTCGGTAATAGCGAATAAAACGACACCAGAATCAC
>CALEHE010000177.1 GCA_937876415.1 uncultured Actinomycetes bacterium | reverse complement strand
ACAACTTTCAACGGAATATTGACGGGCATCATGATCCAACGCGTCGTGACCAAGTCATTGAGATCAGTGATGTGATCGCTATGAAGGTGCGTGATCAAAATGGTGCTGACCATGCCGGGCAAAACGCCGGCGCCGAGCAAACGCATGATGGCGGCGCGACCGCAGTCGATCATGATGTGTTGCTGACCCGCTTGCACCAAGGTGCACGGACCCCCACGATTGGGGTCGGGGATAGGACTTCCAGTGCCGAGAAGAGTGACTTTCATCAAGTCAGTATGTCACACAAGTGACACCCAAGGTGACAGAACTACGCTGAGGCGTTTTCGAGAGCCTGGAGCAAGGTGTTCCACGACAAGATGGCGCACTTGATACGCACTGGGAACTTCACGACACCTTGCAACGCTTCAAGATCACCCATCTTGACTTCAACAGCGGGTGCCTCGTCAGAATCTTCTTCGATCGACATCATCACCTTGAAGCGATGGATCAACGCCTGAATTTCGGCGAGCGACTTGCCCTTCACTGCCTGGCTCATCATTGAGGCCGAGCTTTGCGAAATGCTGCAGCCCTGACCCGAGACCTTGACATCGACCAGGACGCCGTTTTCAACCTGGGCGTAGATCGTGATTTCGTCGCCACACAGCGGGTTATGTCCCTCGGCCATGACGGCAGGGGGTGCCAACTCACCACGGTTACGCGGGGTGCGGTAGTGGTCAAGGATGATTTCGCGGTACAGATCTTCTAAGCCGGGCATGGTTTCCTCTCGTGGCTACACACCAAAGATATCGCTTGCACCATCGAGGGCATCAGCCAAAGCGTCAGCATCTGTCTGGTCGTTATATAAGTAGAAACTGGCACGGGCAGTGGCGTTGGCCCCGAGCAGCTTCATGAGTGGTTTGGCGCAGTGGTGGCCAGCGCGAACACAGACGTTCTTTTCGTCGAGAATCTGGCTGACGTCGTGCGGGTGAATGTCACGGAAAGCAAAGCTCAAAACCGCGCCGCGAATCTCAATGTTGCGGGGCCCGTGAATCACAATGTCGTCGCCGTAGCGAGCGTTCAAAGTACTCAATGCATACTCGGTGAGTTGCATTTCGTGGTGACGAATATTGGCCATGCCGATATTCGTCAAGTAATCAACGGCGGCGCCAAGACCAATGACTTCAACAATGGCCGGAGTGCCAGCCTCAAACTTTGATGGCAGTTCGGCGGTGGTGAAACCATTAAGTCGAACATCGGCAATCATGTTGCCGCCACCAAGAAATGGCGGCATGGCTTCGAGTAATTCTTCGCGGCCCCACAACACGCCAACGCCAGTAGGGCCAACCATTTTGTGACCACTGAACATGACAAAGTCGGCATCCCACGCTTGAACGTCGGTGACATTGTGTGGAACAAATTGACAAGCATCAACAATCGCGATTGCTCCAGCAGCATGAGCCGCGGCGCAGAGTTGCTTCACTGGACTGATGGTGCCGAGAACATTACTCATTGCAGTGAAAGACAATATTTTTGCACCGTCAAGAAGTGTTGACAGGTTTGATAAATCGAGTTGACCGTCATCGGTTAATGGAATCCAACGCAATTCAATACCGCGTTCGGCAACGAGCATGTGCCACGGAACAATGTTGGCATGATGTTCCATGTGGGTGAGTACCACAACATCGCCAGCATGAAGATTGGCGCGACCCCACGTTTGTGCGATGAGGTTGATTGACTCAGTGGCGTTCTTCGTGAAAACGACTTCATGTGCACTACGGGCGTTGATGAATCGCTGCAGTTTGCTGCGTGCACCTTCATATAAATCGGTGGCTTCGCCGGCCATGCGATAGGCACTGCGATTGATAGGTGCATATCCGTTGCGCATGAAATCAGCCATTGCATCAATGACTGCATTGGGCTTTTGTGAAGTGTTTGCCGAGTCAAGATAAACGAGACGTTGGCCGTCGATCATGCGTTGAAGAACGGGGAAGTCGGCCTTGACGGCAGCCCAATCAACGCGAGTCGTGTTCATGGACGGAACGATTCGTATCCAGAGACTTCAAGCTTTTCGGCGATTTCCATTCCGCCACTTGCAACGATGCGACCATCAACCATGACGTGCACATGATCTGGTGCAAGTTCGTCGAGCAAACGCTGGTAGTGAGTAATCAACACGACACCCATTGTGGGTCGGTCAACGCGCACTTCGCGAATTCCTTTGGCAACAATTCGCAGTGCGTCAATGTCAAGACCCGAGTCAGTTTCGTCAAGTACGGCAAGGTCGGGTTCGAGAATTGCCATCTGCATGATTTCGTTGCGCTTCTTTTCGCC
>CALEHE010000176.1 GCA_937876415.1 uncultured Actinomycetes bacterium | reverse complement strand
GCAAGCGTGCTGGTGGGGAAGAGGGCGCCCATTCCGGCACCAATAAAGAATGAAGCGGTCATTGCAAGGTAAAGATACGCATGCGTTGAGCCGAGAAGTGACGCCATGATGAATCCAACTAAGGCCAGCGCTGCACCAACGGCCGGCCATATTTTGTACGAGCCAGTTCTTGACGTGATACGTCCGATGATGGTTGCGGCTCCGGCAACAGCAACTGCGAGCGGCACGAGCAACAGTCCTGAGTTCATCGCAGAAACGCCGGTAACGCCTTGCAAGTACAAGGGCATGAATGCATTGGCGCCGTAAAACACCGCACCGACCAAAATCATTAACGGCACAATGACCCGCACGACGTCAATCTTCATTAAGTGCAAGGGGACGATGGGTTCTTCGGCTCGAATTTCCCAACGGAAGAATGCAATGCCGACGACGAGTGTCGCACCGAAGAACGCGAGTGTTGGTGCTGAGAACCAACCGTATGATCCGCCCGTCCATGACAGACCAAGAATCAAACATGACACCGAGACAACAAGCAGTGTTGCGCCGACATAATCAACTTTGCGTTGTAAAGGGGTGAAGGGCAATCGCAAGGCCTTATTGGTGATCATCAAGGCGATGATTCCGATGGGCAAGTTGACCAAGAAGATCCAGCGCCACGAAGTGTTGTCAACAATTGCGCCTCCGATCAGCGGGCCGAGCACGCTACTGATCGTGAAAACACTGGTAATGAATCCGACGTACTTGCCACGTTCGCGCGGTGGAACGATGTCGCCGATAATGGCGAACGAAAGTGAGAACAATCCACCGCCGCCGATTCCTTGGATTCCGCGGGCGACTACTAGTTGCCACATCGATTGTGCGAGTCCGCACATCACTGAACCAACGATGAATGTCACGATGGCGATCTGGAATAAACGGCGTCGACCGTATAGGTCGGAGAGTTTTCCAAACAGCGGTGTGGCTGTTGTGCTGGTGAGCATGTATGCGGTGCCAACCCAGGCGTAGTACTTGATGCCGCCAAGATCGCCAACAATGGTGGCAAGGGCGGTGTTGACGATGGTGCCGTCGAGTGCCGACAAACCCAAGCCGGCCATGACGCCTGCGAAGACCATATAGATCTGTCGCTGACTGAGATTGCCAGCGTTGAGTTCGGTGGTGACGGATTCGGCAGGTGTAGTTGACATCATGATCGCTCTTACTTGTACGGTACAACAACCCTGAGGGTCGGCCCACACCTTGGGAGTCAGGGTTTAGGTCACTCAGTGACAAGATGACGTCGTGAGTTCGACAAAA
>CALEHE010000175.1 GCA_937876415.1 uncultured Actinomycetes bacterium | reverse complement strand
CGTCGGTCGACAATTTCATCATCACGTTGTATCCGACTGGGTCGTTCAACATGGTCCCGGTGTTGCGATGTGAAATACGAGTGGCGAGTTCTTGCATTGCCACGTAACACATCCCGTCAACTGGCGAATCAGGTTCGGGCACAATCGCGCTGCTCACTTGAGCCATGCGACCATCTTCGAGAGTCTTAGGGTCGACGAGTCCACTGACGGTGATGTAGTCACGCATCACAATGGCATGACGACCTTCTTCGGCAGTCCAGCGCTGTGCCCACGCTCCCCACGCCGAGTCGCCGCCAAACATGCGTGAGATCGTCCGGGTGTACCACGGCAAGTTGTCTTCGGTGAGCAAGTTCACGAGCAACGCCGAACGCACGCCCTGGGGCAAAGGTTCTTCGCCAAAAGTAAATCCGTCGCTCGCCAAACGTACCGCGCGATCCCACGGGACTTGCTCGTGCGGATACCACTCTTCGGCCGAATCTAAATGGCGATTGAGAAGACGTTCTGCCTCTGGTTCAAGTTCAAGCAAAATCGTTTCATCGGTCACCCCTACAACTTAAACGCTCCAGCAGGCCGTAGGTAGTCCCCAACGATTCTTTTGAGCCCTACTCCCGCAACCGTTTAGGGTTTGTGAATGAGTGATTATTGGAAAAGTTCGTGGTCCGGCGAGGATGGCGGGCCAAAACGCCGCCAAATTGCGACAAATGTGTCAATTCCGCGCATAACAAACTCAAAACAGCTGGAAGTCGTCTCGCGGGATGCATTGGCTATGACCATGCCAATAGTTGGCCCAGATGATGAACTCTTTCTGCAAAGGGTGATGCCCGGACTGGATTCAGTGGCGTGGGTCGAAAAAATTCATCCCCTGACGCTTGAAACAATCATTCAATCTGAACAACTTGCGGGCGGCCCGATGTGGCCAGGTGGCATGGCTGCCCATGCCAATGGTTCGTTATATGTGGTGTTCGGAAATCACGCGCATCGCTTGTCAACAGATCTTGCTGTTCTCGCTTCTTGTGAGTTGCCCCGAGTTCGTCCATACAACAGTTTTGTGATCTTGCCGTCGGGTCATATCGCAACCAAAGATTTTTCTGGCCCGCTTCCTGGTCAACCAAACGGCACTGCGATGGACAACACTGAGTTGTTGATTCTTGATCCGGAAGATTTGCGCATCGTCGCACGACTTGAACTTGCCGAACCTTCAATTGCACGGCTATCGGCCGACGGAAACAATATTTATGTCGTCGGCGATCATTCACTGATTCGAGTCATCTGGAATGGCGAGTCGCTATCTGTTGACGAAACATTCAATGCTCGTTATCGAACCCTCGAGGGCCAAACATTTGGTTGGGACACTGTCATTACTGATGACGATGCTTGGTTCTTGGATAACGGCGAAGGCACACAACTCTTCACTGGTTCATTTCGCGGTGTGGGCATTTCAACAGCACCACTGCATCTCGTGCGAGTGAACAAACAAACTGGGCATGTCACATTGACCGAGATATGCGGCTTGCCAAACGGCATTGTCGCGAATCCCCCAGTGGTGGATACGAAACGCCAAATCGTTGTGGGCTTTGACAGTGGCAACGGAGTCATCAGTGGCTTTGACTATGACGAAGATTCAGTGACATTACGTTGGAGCCACGAACAAAACCATGCCTGCCACATGTTGCTCCTTCCCGAGACTGGGCAAATCATTACTGCCGACTATCGACCCGAACTTGGTTGCGAACAAGTTGTTGTTCTCGATATCACGACTGGCGCTGAAGTCGCTCGGGTCTCGACAACAAGTCCCATTCAGTCGGCGGTATTTCCAGCCATTGGTCCACGCGGCGACATCTATTGGTGCAGCATGACCACCATTACCCGCATCTCGGTTCGCTGACTCAAAATACGTCGTTCGATTCGTGGCATGATTTCGGCGTGACTCAAATAACTCCAGGAACCCAAGAGTGGCTCGACCAAGTCGTCGAAGACATCGTCGAACCAGATCTACCTATTCTCGATCCGCACCACCACATGTGGCCTCAAGGTCAGGGATTGCCGTACACGCGCAACGATCTTCATCGTGACGCCGGCGCGGGCCACAACGTTGTCAAGACCATCTTTATGGAATGTGGTTCGGCGTACAACCGTGAAGCACCCGAACAATTACGCTCACTCGGCGAAACCAAGTACATCGCCGATGAAGCATTCAGCGACCCGAACCCATTGATCGCCGGAATTGTGAGTCATATTGATCTTCGTCGAGATGATCGCGATGAGTTGCTCGACATGCATGTTGAAGTAAGTCGCGGATTATTCCGTGGAATCCGTGATGCACTCGCGCTAGCCACTCATCCTGAAGCGATGATGATTCCAGGACACGCCATGAAAGATTTGTATCTTGATGCAGATTTTCGTCGCGGAGTGGCACGACTTGGTGAACGAGGATTTACGTACGACTCTTGGCACTATCACCACCAGAATCGCGAGTTTTTAGAACTGGCCCGCGCAACTCCTGGGACCACCATGGTTCTTGATCACTTCGGAACACCAGTGGGCGTTGGGCCATACGCAACTCAACGCGACGAAATCTTCGAGCAGTGGAAGAAAGATATTGCCGAGATTGCAAAATGTCCCAACGTCATTGCCAAGATCGGTGGACTTGCCATGCCCGATAACGGGTTTGGTTGGAACACCGCCAATCGCCCACCGACATCTGATGAATTCATTGCGCAACAGTCGCGTTACTACTTGCATGCAATTGAATTTTTTGGTCCTTCGCGGTGCATGCTCGAATCAAACTTTCCCGTTGATCGATTGTCATTGTCGTACGAAGTCTTATGGAACGCATACAAAAAAATGACGAGCAGTTTCTCAGCCTCTGAACGCGCCGATTTGTTCTACAACACCGCCGCCCGCACCTA
>CALEHE010000174.1 GCA_937876415.1 uncultured Actinomycetes bacterium | reverse complement strand
GCACCCGAAGGTGTCGCGCGCGTGGTTCGTCGATTTGCCGAAGAGCGCAATGCTGCTGAACCATTCGCCGAATGGATGAAGCGTGTTGGTGGACCAGAAAAGATTGCCGACGGATTGCGCGACCTTGATGTGATTCCGACTCCTGAAGAGGACGAGGCGTATTTCACCGATTACGACGAGACCGGACCCTTCGTGGCCGATGTCGCCGAGTCGGAGTGCGCCACCTGATACCTGTCACTCTCTGCAGTGCGATCTAGGGTGAAGTTATGACCGATTCGCAGATCGACGCACGACACTTTCGTAATGTTCTTGGGCACTTCCCAACGGGAGTGACTGTTGTGACTGGGCTTGATGCGGCAGGTGCCCCACATGGCATCACCATTGGTTCGTTTGTGTCGGTCTCACTTGATCCGCCGTTGGTGGGATTTTTAGCAGGGACTGGCTCGCGTAGTTGGGGAGCGATTGCAGAGTCGGGTGCTTTTTGCGTCAACATTTTGGCCGCCGGTCAAGACGAACTCTGTTGGAAGTTTGCTAAGGAACCAGCCGCTGGTGAAACGAGCAAGTTTGTTGGTGTCAATTGGACAGCATCGGCGACTGGTTCGCCAATTCTTCCGGGTGTAGTCGGTTGGATCGATTGCAAAGTCGAAGTTATTCACGAAGCAGGTGATCATCTTTTTGTGGTCGGTCGAGTTCATGACATGTCGCATGCAGACGACGTGAGTGACGCGATGGTTTTCTTCCGTGGCAAAGTTGCCTCGGTCAACATGCCGACCGCCTGATCTTCATGTTGGGTATTATTGCTTCGATCATTCTTGGGGGAGTGATGTGTGTTGCTGGTGGCTCAAAGATTGCCATGGGCAATCGTTGGCCGGTTGAAGCGCAAGCGTTGGGTGCGCCAAAGGCGATTGCGCCAATCGTGCCGTGGATTGAAATTGCCTTAGGTGCATTGCTGATTGTGCAAATCAATTCAGAAGTTGTCGGCGCACTATCTCTTGCTTTGCTGGTGACGTTTACCTTGCTCATTGTGCGACAACTGCAAAAGGGTCATCGACCAGTATGTGCGTGCTTCGGATCATGGAGCAGTAAACCATTGAGCGGAAAACATGTAGTGCGCAACGCAGGTTTCATCGCACTTGCGCTGATCACGATCTTTGCTTAATTCTTAGCCAAGCGTTGCTAACAGAAATGCACTTACGCGAGCCTCTTCGTGCCAACGTTCGTAACGTCCGCTCGGGCCACCATGACCCGCGCCCATTTCGGTGCGCAACAACAACGGTGCGTCGTTCGTTCGGAGTTCGCGAATCTTGGCCACCCACTTGGCGGGTTCGTGATAGGCAACGCGCGGATCATTCAGCCCACCACTGGCGAAGATTGCTGGGTAAGCTCGTGCATTCACGTTGTCATACGGCGAGTACTGCAACATGCATGTTGCATATGGTTCAACGCGCGGGTCGCCCCACTCTTCCCACTCGGTCACGGTCAGCGGCAATGAAGGGTCGCTCATGGTTGTCACCACGTCAACGAAAGGAACTTCGGCAACAGCAGCACTCCATAATTCGGGGCGCAAGTTGATGCACGCACCAACCATCAACCCGCCGGCACTTCCGCCGCGTACGGCAACGCGTTGCGGAGCCGCCCAAGCCGAAGCAATCACGTCATCGGCAACTGCGTTGACATCGTCAAAGGTGTTGCGCTTCTTCTCAAGGCGGCCATCGATATACCAACGACGACCCATCTCGCCGCCACCTCGTGGGTGAGCAAGGACCCAAGTCCAACCCCGATCAACGAGTGATAAGCGAGCAACGCTAAACCACGGCGGCATTGACGCTTCGTAGCTTCCGTAGGCGTAGACCATGCATGGTGCATCACCAGTTGCTTGGGCTGACTTGAGGCGCACGATGTCGTACGGAACTTTGGTTCCGTCAACAGATGTGGCCCAGGCTCGAACCGTTTCATAGGCCCCAAGGTCAACGTTGGGTGTGGGTGAGCGCTTGAGCATGATGCGCTCACCAGTCGCAATGTTCTGTTCCCACACAGTTGATGGAGTCACCATGCTTTCTGAAACAAAGCGCAACCACTCGGTATTCCATTCGGGATTGCTGTCAGGTTCAACATCATGCGGTGCTGAGCCAAGATCAATTGGTTGCATTGTTCCGTCACGAAGCATGATGCGCAATCTGGGTTGTGCATTGACCCACTCGTGAATCACGAGGTGCGTAGCAAAGCAGTCGGCACGCATGATGCGATTGCCTTCAACGTGGGCAACTAGTTCGGCCCATTCAAAGGGTTTCGACTCGGGCGCTTGCATGATTCGAAAATCAATGGCATCTTCGTTGGTGAGCACGACGAAGCGATCGCCCCAGTGATCAATGTGATACTCAACATCATCGCGACGCTCGCGGACAACGACCGGCTGGTCGAGGGGACTGTGAGCTGAAATCAGACGGGTTTCGCTTGACGTTTTGCTATCGGCATCAATGACAATCCATGCTCCGCTACGCGTGAGGTCAATGCCGACATAGAAGCGTTCATCGGTTTCTTCAAAAACTTTGACATCTTGTTTTTGCGATGTGCCAATTTGATGCCGCCAGACCGTACTTGGTCGTTCTTGTTCGTCGTAGGTGACATAGAAGATGAACTGTGAATCAGCACTCCATGCAGTGCCCGCCCAGGAAGTGTCTTCAATCTCATCAGCTAAATCAAGCCCAGTGCGCAGATCGCGAATACGCATCGTGAAGTGTTCGCTGCCATCGGTATCGCTTGACCAAATCAGTAAGTGCGTGTCGGGGCTGATATCAAATGAACCCAGCGAAAAGTATTCGTGGCCATCGGCGAGAGCATTCTCGTCCAAGATGGTCGTTGCTGTCGCTGTCTCGCGTGAAGCACCACGACAATGAATGGGATACTGCAAGCCCTCTTCGGTGCGTGTGGCGTACCACCAACCATCTTTGAGAGTTGGCACACTTTCGTCGGTCTCTTGAATGCGAGATTTGATTTCGTTGAAGAGGGTCTCGACTAATTCGGTGTGCGGGGCGAACCAAGATTCACAGTGCTGGTTCTCGGCTTCGAGGTACGCAATGGTGTCGGGGTCGTCGCGGTTACTCATCCAGTAATAAGGATCATCCACGTCGCCGGTCGGACGGGCGAGCAGGTGAGGAACTTTTTTGGCGACTGGGCCGCGAGAGTCAAAAGGCACGATCCGAGAGTACGCCCGATCAGACACTTTTGGCGTCCCGCCATTATCGTTCTCGGCGATGCGGGTGTGGATCGATCAAGACTTGTGTACCGGAGACGGCTTGTGTCTCGACCATTGCCCCGATGCCTTTGTGCAACTCGAGGATGGCATTGCCTATGTGGCTGAGGCTGGGGTGGCCCTGAGCGACCCTGGTGGCTCGGGCAGTTTGGCTTGGGTGCCCATCAAGAATTACCAGGCGGTGGTCAATGCCGCAGAAGCCTGCCCAGGAGAGTGCATTTTCATTGAACTCCCTGCTCAGCCCATCGGTGAATTGGCGGCGAGCGCCTGAAACTGGGTGCCCAAGAAATCTGCGCCGGGTCTATCAATCGGCGTGGATAATTGTTACTATCGCCGTAGTGTTAATTCAGCTAGAGGGTTCGTGACCAGCGAATCCTACGTTCTTTGGAGTCCCCCCAATGACATCATTCGATCTCGATCTCAGTAAGTACTCGCTCGGTTGGAGCGACGATGTTGAATACGCGTTCAAACCCGAAAAAGGTTTGAGCAAGCCCGTGGTTGATCAGATTTCGTGGTGGAAGGGCGAGCCCAAGTGGATGACGCAATTCCGCGAGCGCAGCTTGAACTTGTTTGAGAAGAAGCCCATGTCGCCGTGGTTCGCCAACAACATGCCCGACATCGACTTCCAAGACATCTTTTATTACCTGCGCCCAGCAAATGCCCAAGTTAATGAATGGGATGACCTTCCCGAGCAGATGAAGGCCACCTACGAAAAGTTGGGTATCCCCGAAGCCGAGCGCAAGTACTTGGCGGGCGTGACTGCACAGTTCGAAAGTGAAGTGGTGTTCCACCGCAACCGTGTTGAACTTGAAGAACAGGGAATCTTGTTCTGCGATATGGACACTGCATTGCGCGAGTATCCCGAATTGGTCAAGCAGTACTTCGGCACTGTTATTCCGCCAGGGGACAACAAGTTCTCGGCGCTCAACAGCGCAGTGTGGTCGGGTGGATCATTCATCTATGTTCCGCCCGGCGTCGAATGCGAAATGCCGTTGCAGGCCTACTTCCGCATTAACGCTGAAAACGCTGGACAATTTGAACGCACACTCATCATTGCCGATGAGGGTTCAAAGGTTCACTACATCGAAGGTTGTTCAGCTCCGGTGTACACCAGCGATTCACTGCACTCGGCCGTGGTTGAAATTGTTGTGAAGCCAAGTGCTCACGTCACGTACACCACAATTCAGAACTGGTCGCCCAACGTGTACAACTTGGTCACCAAGCGTGCTCGTGTTGAAGCAGAAGGCCACATGGAATGGATCGATGGCAACATCGGTTCAAAGCTCACCATGAAGTATCCAAGTGTGTACCTCGTCGGACCAAAGGCAACGGGCGAAGTACTGAGCGTTGCCTATGCCGGTGCAGGTCAGCACCAAGACGCTGGCGCCAAGATGGTTCACGCTGCTCCCGAAACGACATCGAAGATTGTGTCGAAATCAATCAGCAAAGACGGCGGAATCACGGCATACCGCGGACTCGTGCGTGTTGACGAAGGCGCATACGGATGCAAGAGCCACGTGCAGTGTGACGCGCTCATTCTTGATGATCAAAGCGAAAGCCGCACCTTCCCATACATGGAAGTCGGCGAGAAAGACGCACAGATCGGTCACGAAGCAACCGTGTCAAAGATTGCTGATGAGCAGTTGTTCTACTTGCAGAGCCGTGGCTTGTCGCAAGAGCAGGCCATGGGCATGATCGTGAACGGCTTCATTGAGCCCGTGACCCGTACGTTGCCCATGGAATACGCCGTTGAATGGAGTCGTCTCATCGAACTCCAGATGGAAGGCTCTGTCGGCTGATTCAGTCCTTTTGGATTGGTGAAAAGTGAACTTGACCATCGGGATCGATTGCATCAACCCGCACCCAAGTCCAAAAGGTCTCGGTCCCCGCTTTGAGAACCGCACCAAGAGAAACCACTGATTGATCAACTGCGTCGGTGATTAAACACCAATTGTGTCCGTTGTCGTCTTCCTGGTTGAGGTCGGCTCGTAAATCGATTGTTGAATTCATCAGTCTCCTTCGGCTGGCTCAAAGTATGGATTGCGGACGAGGTAGTGCGGACACTGAACGAATTTTTCAATGAGAAAATTCGGATCGGTGTGAGAAACATCGTAATGAGGTGCCAGTCCGGTGTCTAGAAGTTCTAGATCGGCCCGCAGAATAGAACGCGCGCCGAAAACAGCTAACCATTCCGAATGAACAAGCTTTGTTTCCGCGAGTTTTTGAAATTCGGTAGGTGTATAGCTCCCGAATACTGAGATCCCGTAAAACCCGTAGATCGCAAAATTACGTTCAGCTGTGACGAGGAGTCGTTCGGGAATGATGAGATCTCCCCGCAAGACGAGCAGATTGTTTCGAGGTAAAGATTCGCCGCGGCGTATGCGAGTTTTGAAAGAAGGCATTGAATTCTCCCGTAGTGATGTGGCGTTGGGCAGTGCTGCCAATCAGAGCGGAGGTTTGCCTCAGGGGTTCCTCGATGAATCAGTTATTGCAAGTGGGTCTTGCACAGTGGCCCAGCCTGTGCTTCTGGTGAGGATTTTTCTTCATTATGAAGAAGAATCCTCACCAGAATCACACGGAGTAGATTGTTCTGATGCCGATGCGACAGGAGTGCAAGAACTTTGAAAGTCGCACGTATGGCAACGGCGACACTGTTCGCAAGTGCAACCTCGATCTAGCTCCTGACGCCCCGTGGCGTTGCCCCGAAAACTGTCCGGCGTATGCTCGCCGTCCCGACGCTGGTTGGACCTACGGCTCGCTCGTGCCGCCCCGCACCCCGACCGAGCCACCCGGACTCGAGGATGGTTCGGCCGCCGCAGTACTCGACGAAGCCGAAGAAATTCTGAACGCCATTGGCGCTCAAATGATTGCCGAGGTTGAGGCCGAACGAGCGCAACAGAAGTCCAAAGGTCTGAAGCGTTTCTTTCGGCGCCGACCTAAGGATTGAGTCACAGACTTCGTCCCTCAAGGTGAATTACCACTACGGCGGTAGTAATATTTATCCGTGACCGTTTTGACCCCCGACTCGGCGCTCAGTCTTGGTGCGACTTGGTCTCAGGTCCGCCGTTCCGCTCACGAGCGGGCGATTGCAGCTCCGTTCCCCACCATTGATGAAGAGACCTGGCGTTACAGCCGCATCGGCGAATTAGACCTTGCGACTTTTGCCATTGCCGAAACGCCAACCACGATCACCGGTGAATCGAGCCAGGTAACTGTGACTCGGGTGCCGGCCTCAAGTGCCGGTGTTGATTCTTCACTCGCTGACTTATTTGCGCAGTCAACAAGCACCGATCTTTTCAACAGCCTCAACTTGGCTCACATGGACGTTGTCGTTGTGTCAGTTGCCCGTGGCGTCGTTGCACCGCAACCGATCGTCATCACGCACACTCTGAACGGTGATGGTTCGGTTTATTTCCCTCGGCTCGTGATCAACGCCGCCGAAAACAGTGAAGTGACAGTTGTTGAACGTTTCATCTCTGATGATGGTGTGCGCTCATTAGTAGTGCCTGTGCTTGATGCTCGTGCTGCGCAGTCGGCGCGCATTCGCTACCTGGCGATCAACGAACTTGGTGACAAGTCGTGGCAAATTGGTGAGCACGACAGCGTCGGCGAGCGTGACTCCGACACATTGTTGGCCACAGTTGCTCTCGGTGGCGATTACGCACGTGTGAGCACTGCAGCACGTTTGCGCGGCCAGGGAAGTAACACTCGCCAAGTTGCGTTGTACTTCGCTGGCGGAACCCAAATGCACGACTTCCGGACGTTGCAGGAGCATGCTGCTCCACGAACCACCAGCGACTTGCTTTTTAAGGGCGCCGTTCAAGACACTGCAAAGAGCGTGTACACCGGCCTCATCAAAATTCACAACAATGCCAAGGGTTCGGTGGCTTATCAGACCAATCGCAACCTCACGTTGTCGCATGGTGCATGGGCCGAAAGCGTGCCGAACCTTGAGATTGAAACTAATGATGTGAAGTGCAGTCACGCATCAACTGTCGGACCAATCGATGAAGACCAGTTGTTCTATCTTGAAAGCCGCGGTGTCAACCCCGACGTTGCGCAGCGTTTAGTTGTTCTTGGATTCTTCGATGAAGTGTTGGCTCAATTGCCCGTTGGCGATTTGGCCGCACCGTTACGTCAACGAGTTGCGCAAAAACTTTCGATCGGAGACCCATCATGACCATCGTCTGTCGTCTTGATGAAATTGAAGCCGGTACCGCCAAGAAGGTTGTTGTCGACGGTAAAGCCGTCGCTCTCGTTCGCATTGATGACGATGTATACGCAATTGGTGATGTGTGCAGTCATGCCAACGTGTCACTTAGTGATGGCGGCGAAGTGTGGTGCGAAGAAAAGCAACTCGAATGCCCCAAGCACGGGAGTGCCTTCAGTTTGATCACTGGACAGCCCAACACCTTTCCGGCAACTCAGCCAGTCGCAGTATTTGATGCACGCGTTGTTGATGGGGCAGTGCATGTCTCAGCTAAAGGATCGGCATCATGAGCACTCTCGAAATTCGCGATCTTCATGCATCAGTTGGCAACAAGCAAATTCTTCATGGTGTCAACCTCACCATCTCGTCTGGTGAAGTGCATGCAGTGATGGGTCCGAATGGCGCTGGCAAGAGCACGCTCTCGGCCGTCGTCATGGGTAAGACCGGTTACACGGTGACATCGGGTTCGGTGTTACTTGATGGTGTCGAAATGCTCGGAGTACCTACATGGAAGCGTGCTGCGGCTGGGTTGCATCTCGTGATGCAGTATCCGACTGAAGTTCCTGGCGTGATGTTGAACGATGTTTTGTCCGAGGCCTTAAAGGGCCGTGGCCGAGACGGAGACATCGCGCGCCTCGACACATTGCTCAAGACCGAAGCTGCTCGCATTCACTTTGACGAGAAGTTTTTAGATCGTCCGCTCAACGTCGACTTGTCGGGCG
>CALEHE010000173.1 GCA_937876415.1 uncultured Actinomycetes bacterium | reverse complement strand
TCTAAGGCTGCGCGCTGCACCGAAGCCGACAACAAACTTTGATGCGTGTGTTGACCATGAAGGTCGACCAATTTCAATCCGATTTCGGACAACTGACCAACTGTCGCCAATCGGCCATTCACATACGCTCGCGAACGACCATCAAGTGGAATAACTCGACACAAAACGATCTCTTCATCGTCTGTGACAAAACGACCTTCAACCCGAGCCTCCGTTGCTCCGGCGCGAACACGACCGGCATCGGCGCGACCGCCCACCAAAAGACTGATGGCTTCAACCAACATCGTTTTTCCAGCACCAGTTTCTCCGGTCAACACGGTGAGGCCATTGCCAAAAACCAGATCTAAACGATCAATGATTCCGAGGTCCTCTATATGTAATTCACTCAACATGAGGCAGCAACCAATTCTTACCGATCAGCCAAACCGAATTTGGCTTTCAAGATCTGGTGGAAACGTTGCGGCTGCATACGCACAAACAATGCTGGACGATCAGACGCTGAACAGGTCACCGACTCGCCACCTTCAAGCGACGCAACTTCTTGACCATCAATGGCCAAGCCCACCGAACGCGATCCGTCAACGTCAATGCGAATTGTTTCGGTTGGCCCGAGAACAAGCGAACGGTCGAACAGCATGTGTGGAGCCAACGGGGTTAGCAACATTGCTTCGAGAGTTGGCGACACCACTGGGCCGCGCGCCGACAACGAATACGCAGTTGATCCAGTTGGAGTTGCCACCAACAAACCATCAGCTTGAAAAATGGTGAAGCGAGCACCGTCAATGCTCACCGCTAAGCGAACGGTTTGACCCGTGCGTTCCTTTTCAAATGACGCCTCATTGAGCGCACGCCATTGCGAACGCGATCCGTCGTTCTTCACAACATCAACGTCAATCACTAAACGCTTTTCGATCTCGTAGTCACCAGCGAAGAATCGTTCAAGTGATGGCACCAAATTTTCGGGTTCGACTTCGGCGAGGTAGCCCAACAAACCAACGTTGATACCGAGCACCGGGACAGCGGCTCCGTTCAGCATCGTGACTGAACGCAACATGGTTCCGTCGCCGCCGATGCTCAAGACCAATTCGGCTGATGCAATGTCAGTTTCTGTGCAGAGATCGACATCGAGCCCGAGGGATTGAATGTCAACAGCTTGGGCAACCGGCACGTATCCATGGTTGCGCAACCACTCGACTGCCTGGTGAGCGACAACTGGAGCCTCGGGCCGTTCCGAATGACCCACGATGACGACTTTTTTGGCGACAATCACTTTTCTGGACGACGCGGTCATACCGACATCTTCTCACGCACGGTGGCATATAACAGGAACTCTTTATTGCCTTCGGCCCCAGTAATGGGCGACGCGATGATCTGATGGACCGTCGCTCCCGCATTTTCACACGACTCACGCACCCCGTCACATGCAGTCTGATGCAATTCGGGGTCGGAAATGATGCCTTTTCCTTTCGACACGTCACGACGCCCAACTTCAAATTGTGGTTTCACGAGCAATACCAATTCACTTCCTGGTCGACACACCCCAATGAGGGCAG
>CALEHE010000172.1 GCA_937876415.1 uncultured Actinomycetes bacterium | reverse complement strand
GCATCCCAAATCATTTGCTGCTTTGGAGTGTTAGGCAAATGCTCTTCGGCCCGAACCACGTGGCTCACTCGCATCGTGATGTCGTCAACCACATTGGCCAGCAAAAACATCGGCGATCCATTTCCGCGCAGCAACACAAAGTCTTCAATGGTTTCGTTGGCAAATTCAACGCGTCCGCGCACCAAGTCATTGACCACGGTCTGGCCTTCGGGAACGCGAAAGCGCAACACTCGACCAGGTCCGGCTTCAAGACCACGATCGCGCGAGTAGCCGTCGTAACCCTGCCTGCCATTGGTCTTTGAACGTTCTTGAATCTGTTCGCTGGTGAGGTCGCAGTAGTACGCCTTTCCTTCGGCAAACAAACGCTGCGCGGCTTCAATATGCGCTTCGGCGTACTGGCTCTGAAAATACGGACCTTCGAACGTGGGATCGTCTTGACGTACGCCTATCCAAGCCAGCGCATCAATAATTCCCTGAGTCCATTCGGGCTGGTTACGAGCCTCATCGGTGTCTTCAATACGCAACACAAAGGTTCCGCCAAGACGTTTAGCCAAGGCCCAGTTGTAGAGCGCCGTACGGGCACCTCCAACATGAAAAAAACCGGTTGGGGAAGGAGCGAAACGAAAACGCGGAGCAGATGACATGACCCTGTCACGCTATCTCGCAGGGGTCGGGGTCATATGGGCACCAATTCTTTGGTCTAGGTTCTCACGCTCTAGCAGGCCCCATCCTTCAAGCACAGGTAGCGTTACCCTCATGTCTCAACGCAATGTTCTCGGTGGCGAACTCGCTTCATGTTCTTTCGATCCCATGACCGGTTACTACCGCACCGGATGTTGCGAATCACGCGGCGATGACCCCGGTGTTCACGTTGTGTGCGTGCGCGTGACCAGCGATTTCTTGGCATTCAGCCAAGGCCAAGGCAATGACCTCAGCACACCCATGCCGCAGTACGGATTTGCCGGTCTGACCGACGGCGATCAATGGTGCTTATGTGCCTCACGTTGGCAAGAGGCTTTTGAAGCTGGCGTCGCACCAAAGGTTGTACTTGAAGCAACGCACATGTTGGCTCTCGAGTTTTGTAACTTAGCCGACCTGAAAGCCCACGCCATCTCGGCGTAAGTCGCTCCAGAGTTCGTACTCATTCACAGATGTAAAAGTTAAATATAATCCCCATATTTGTGATTGTTGTCTATACTTTTCCGCATGGTCCCAACTCGACGTCGCGCCGATGCAGCACGTAACGACGATTTACTCCTCGATGCAGCCCTTGAGATACTGCGCGAAAAGGGCCCCGACCGAATCGCCGCTCTTGATCTCGCCCGTCTTGCCAAATTGACCACCGGGGCGGTGTACGCCCGCTACGAAAACAATGAAGAAATCTTGGTCGGTCTGTGGCAACACCGCATCAGTGGTCCGATGCGCACGTTCTTTGAAGCAGCATTACCTGCCATCAGTCCTGGGCCAGGCCGTGATGAGGCTCAGGCAATCATGGCCAAAACGATCAGTAACCCCCATGGGCCATTACGGCCAGGAGTCATGTTACTGATTGCCTCAGCCCGTATTCCTGAACTGCAAGAAATGATCATCCCTGAAATTCAGGGTTGGTTGCGTGAGATGGGGATCTCTGACGATCGTTCCGATGTTGCATCCTTACAAAAACTCGAGATCATCAGTTTCGTCCTTGGGTGCCTGTATTTCGCTGCGGCAGACATGTTTGACTTCGACGATTGGGAGACCTTCATACCGCTGGTGCACTATGCCCTCGATCATCCATCCATAGAAAATATCGCCAATATTCCATATGTAGTTCCCCCGTCGATTGTTGTTACAACCGACAATGAGATTCGCGATGCACTTGTGAACGGTGCTGCACGAGTCATTGCTCGTGGTGGAGCTGAACGCGCAACCACGCAACGTATCGCCCGTGCCGCAGGGTTGCCACCAAGTGCACTCTTTTATGAATACCGAACCCGACAGGCACTTTTCGGCGATGTTGCCGAAAAGTTATTGCACCTGATTTTTCGCAGAGCCCGCGCCGAAGATATATTGCCGGATCCAGATCAAAATCTAGGCGACGTCAGAACACCAACTGATTTCAATGACCCCCTACTTGTGTCATACCGCCAATTTCTCGCACAACTAGGAACAGCCACTACCACGGGTTTGCTCGCACCAGCGGCGAAAGAGCAAAGACGTCTCAGACTTGAATTCCACCTAGCCGCAATCACTGATCCGGTTATTAAAGATGCGCTGCTCAAGGCCGACACCTTGGCAACAGAACACGCCACCAATTTGCTTAACTCAATATTCGGCATACCCAAAGGGCTCGGTGCACCCATGGTTCGTTTGCCTCGACTGTTAGTGCAAGGTTCTCTACTTCTTGAAGAAATTTCCGCATCAATGAACGGCCGCGACCTTCGTTATTTCCAGAAACCTTTGGCCGATGGGTTCTCACACATGATCGTCAACGAAACCCTCAGCAATAAATAATGAAAGACGCTAAATAGCTGACATCAACAGCGCAGAATCGCCAGTGATTGCTGGCAAAAGTCCGTCAACTGGTGGCATCAATTGTTCGCAAAAGAAACGGGCTGAGGCAATTCGTTCTGCGACACATGCTGCACCAACTTCACTGACCGCATCTTGGGCAATCACTGCGGAATCGGCCAACAAGAAGCCTGCAGTCAAAGTACTGATCAACCGCATGTACGGAGTTGCGCCCGACAATGAGTCAAGTGGGTTACCTGAATGTTCGGCGAGCCAAGTTGTTGCTGCACGTGTCGCAGCCAACGTCTTACGCAACGCCTCACCCACGGCCTGCAGTTCGGCGTGAGTGTCTAACTTGCGGCACAAGGTTTCGACTGAATCAAGATGGCGCTTCACAACTTCGCCGCCACGTAATCCAAGTTTGCGACCGACCAAGTCAATGGCCTGAATACCGTTAGTGCCTTCATAAATCGTTGTGATGCGTGCATCGCGATAATGCTGCGCGACACCAGTCTCTTCGACGAATCCCATACCACCGTGAATCTGAACTGCGATACCAGTGAGTTCAACACCCATGTCAGTGCCCCAACCCTTCGACATCGGCGTCAATAAAGCCGCCAAGTCTGATGCAGATTCGCGTTCAACAGCATCGGGATGATGCTTCGCAACATCGAGGCATGCAGCGTTCCAATAGGTCATGCGACGCAATGCTTCAAGCGTTGTCTTCATGGTGAGCAACATGCGCTTGACATCTGGATGATCAATGATTGGTGAACTTTCTCCAGCCGGCGCACCTGGCGCACGACCTTGACGGCGATCTCTGGCATATTGCAATGACTGCTGATATGCGCGATCACCCAACGAAAGCCCTTGCAAACCAACGGATAAGCGCGCTTGGTTCATCATCGTGAACATGTATTGCATGCCCCGATTTTCTTCACCGATCAAATAGCCAACCGCACCACCGTTGTCACCATATGTCAAAACACACGTGGGGCTCGCATGAATACCCAGCTTGTGTTCAACCGAAACGCATTTGACATCGTTATGTCGACCAAGCGATCCGTCATTGTTCAAAACATATTTCGGAACGATGAAACATGAAATTCCCTTTGTTCCTGGGGGTGCATCAGGAGTGCGGGCCAACACCAAGTGAATGATGTTTTCGGCCATGTCATGTTCGCCGAACGAAATGTAAATCTTGGTTCCGGTGATGTTGTAGGTGCCATCGGCGTTCTTGACTGCCTTCGTGCGCACTGCACCAACATCGCTGCCCGCGTCTGGCTCGGTGAGGTTCATCGTGCCCGACCATTCGCCAGTAATCATCTTGGGCAAATAGGTCATACGTTGATCTTCACTGCCGTGATACATCAACGCGTCAATTGCTCCTTGAGTCAACAACGGGCACATCGAAAATGCCATGTTGGCCGCGGTCATCATTTCTTGAATGGCAACGCCAATCATCCACGGGAATCCACCGCCGCCGTAACCACTTTCGAATGGCACTGCTCCCCAACCTGCATCGACATAGGCCTGGTACGCCGCCGGAAAACCAGGTGCTGTAGTAATTGTCGAATCGGCGTTGAGCTTGACACCAAAGTTGTCGCCCACTTTGTTGAGCGGCGCAACTTTGTCTTCCATGAAACGAGCGGCTTCTTCGAGAAGGTCGCGCACCATTGATGAATCAGCATCAATGAACCCAGGTAATTGCAAAATGCGGTCTAGGCCGCATACGCGGTTGAGAACGAAGTCAATATCGGCGAGAGGTGCTCGGTAGTCAGTCACAGACCTAACACTAGGTCGCGACGATCAGGCACCGGTGAGTGTGCGCCAATTAGCTGGGTAGGCAGAAGTCACTTGTGCGGGGGTCATACGTAATGTGGCTTCAGGAACCATGTCGACGATTGAACGACCTTCGGCATAGTGATGCACGTTGCCAACACCCTTAAACAGATCGGTACGAGTTGTCACCAAATCGGCCGGCGGGTTGGCATCAAAGAAACCCCACATGGTGAAAGCAATGGTGAGGTCATGAATGACGGGCGCACGGCCGTACAGCGAGGCGCGACGTAATGCGATATTCAGACATCCGCGAATGGCATCTGCAGTCACAAGTCCGCCAACAAGGTGCAGACGATTACTGAGACGGTTAGCCAGCAACAATGCGTAACCCTGGTCTGGTCCCTGGAAACCCAAATGCTCACCGACGGGCTGAAAGCCTTCAATATCAGTCGGGCGATTGTTGACCCACGACTCCGGCGCTACATCGGGCGAACCGTAGACACGGACATCGTTCAGAACTGGGGTGGGGGCAAATTGTGGTGCGGACATCGCTTACTACCGTATTCGCTCAGACGCCCGAATGTAGGAGTCCGTAGATCAAAGATTCTTCTAAGGCCCGCCACGAGGCCTCGATGATGTTTGAACTGACTCCGATTGTGGTCCACGAACGCTCACCATCGGTCGCGTCGATGAGCACTCGAGTGATCGCGCCAGTTGCCGTGGCCCCATCAAGAATGCGCACCTTGTAGTCGGTGAGGTGGATGCGATCAACGTTGGGGTGCGCCTGTGACACTGCAGCACGAAGCGCAGTATCAATGGCATTGACCGGACCATTCCCTTCGGCCGTGTGCACATGACGTGTCGCCGAGCCTTCTGGCCCAACCCATACCTTGACTGTTGCTTCGGTCGTGAATTCACCATTTGCGGTTTCATCGGTGATGACTCGCATCGACTCAACGCTGAAGAATGACTGCTTCCAACCAGTTGCCTTGCGCATGAGCAATTCAAGCGATGCGTCGGCGGCTTCAAAGTGGTAACCCTCGTGCTCGAGACGCTTCAAGTCATCGATGACCTGATTGATTGCCGGGCCATCAAGTTCTAAACCAAGTTCATCGGCCTTGATATTGATCGTGGCCTTGCCGGCCATTTCACTCACCACAAAGCGCGTACCGTTACCGACCAATGCGGGGTCAACATGTTCGTACGCGTCTTTGGCACGCACGATTGCGCTCACGTGCAATCCAGCCTTGTGAGCAAATGCTCCAGTGCCGACATATGGAGCCTGCGGATTCATTGGTCGATTCAAAACTTCGGCGACATGATTACTCACTGCTGTCAAACGGTCAAGACGACCTTCTGGCAAACACTGATAACCCAACTTCAATTGCAAGTTCGGAATGACAGTGGTGAGGTTGGTATTGCCAGTGCGCTCGCCCAAACCGTTCAATGTCCCCTGCACATGACCAGCGCCGCTCAACACAGCGGCCATCGAGTTGGCGACTGCACAACCGGTGTCGTCGTGGCAGTGAATACCGATCGTGACATCGTTGCCCACATGGCTCTTCACTTGAGCAACGATCTGTTGCACTTCGTGCGGAAGGCTTCCACCATTGGTATCGCACAACACCAAGTGGCTTGCGCCTTTCATCACGGCCGCTTCAAGGGCGCGTAGTGCGAATTCTTCGTTGCGCTTAAAGCCATCGAAGAAGTGCTCCATGTCAACCAACACGCGGCGACCGTTGCCCTTGAGGTATTCAACTGAGTCAGCGATCATGGCGATGCCTTCATCAAGAGTTGTTTGCAACGCGTTGATGACGTGATAGTCCCAGCTTTTTGCCACGATGCACACAGCACTGGTGTTGGCATCGATGAGGTGACGCAAAGTTGCATCATCGTCAACTTTGCCCTTGGGGCGACGGGTTGAGCCAAATGCCACCAAGGTGCTGGTGGTGAACTTCAATTCCGTTGCCGCGCGAGCAAAGAACTCGATGTCTTTCGGGTTCGCTCCCGGCCAGCCACCTTCGATGTAATGCACGCCTAAGTAATCGAGCTGTTCGGCAATACGAAGCTTGTCCTCAACCGATGCCGAGACGCCCTCAACCTGTAGACCGTCGCGCAATGTGGTGTCGAATACTTCGATCATGTTTTTAGGCATGTTTTTAGTCATGTTGCTCATGGGTTTTCTCTCTGTAGTTGAGGTTCATTCCGAGAAACAGAAAAGCCGCCCGGTGGGCGGCTGACTGCGCACGAGAACGAACCCGTGCGCTAGCGAATAATGATGATGGCTGCAGTGTTACGGGAAGTAGTCACGGCGTTCACAGTTAGTAAGTCAACAGGATTCTGCACCCAGTGTCAACGCCAAGGCGATATTTCTGATGCTTCCGAGTTCATCGTGATTCTCGGTAAGGTTCGGGAATGGCCGAACCAAAGCGCGAACTCTCCCCCGGTATGCAGGAACAACTTGATCTTGGCTTCGTATTCGGTGGACTCGCCACGTTTGGTCAGCGTCCATTTCTGACTGAGCCAGCACAACTTGATGAGTGGCAACCTGATGTCGCCATCGTTGGTGCGCCCTACGACAACTCAACCACCAACCGCCCCGGGGCTCGCTTTGGCCCACGCGCTATCCGCTCACAGGCCTACGAACCTGGCAGCTACCACATGGACTTGGGCATTGAGATTTTTGATTACCTCGAAGTTGTCGACTTTGGCGATGCGTATTGCCCACACGGACAAACCGATGTCAGCTTGGCCAACATCAAAGCCCGGGTGAGCGAAGTGGCGAAGCGCGGCATCATTCCGATCACACTTGGTGGCGACCATTCCATCACCTGGCCCGCCGCAACTGCAGTTGCTGAAGTCAAAGGATTCGGCAACGTCGGCATAGTGCACTTTGACGCACACGCCGACACCGCCGACATTCTGTATGGCAACTTGGCAAGTCACGGAACTCCGATGCGCCGACTCATCGAGTCAGGTGCAATTCCGGGCAAGAACTTTGTGCAAGTTGGTTTGCGCGGTTACTGGCCACCCAAAGAGATCTTTGACTGGATGCGCGAACAAGGCATGCGTTGGCACACCATGGACGAAATTTGGCAACGCGGATTTCAAACTGTGATGAAAGATGCAGTTGCCGAGGCTTTGGCGGCTGCCGACAGTTTGTATATCTCCATTGACGTTGACAGTCTTGACCCATCGTTTGCTCCCGGGACTGGAACACCCGAGCCAGGCGGAATCATGTCAGCAGATTTGTTACGCATGGTGCGCACGTTGTGTCTTGAACACAACGTCGTTGGAATCGACATTGTCGAAGTTTCACCGGCCTATGACGTGAGCGATCTCACGGTCAATATCGCACACCGCTTGGCCTTTGAGTGTCTGGCTGGCCTTGCGGCCCGCCGACGCAATCAACAGTAACTATTTAGCGAGTTCACACCAGTGGGCGTACTTGGCTTCTTGGCCACGCACGACGCGCCCATACATCTGACCAATTGCAGTAGTTGCTGGGCCAGGTGCCGGAACTGAGCGATCGTCAACCGATGCAACTGCGCTGACTTCGGCTGCGGTGCCGCACACAAAGATTTCATCGGCAATATAAAGATCGCTACGGGCAATGTTGTCAATACGAATATCAATGCCAAGATCGCGACCGATTTCCATCACCGAGTTCTGAGTGATTCCTTCAAGTGCACCAGCCGACAACGGCGGGGTCAAGATGATGCCGTTGCGTGAACAGAAAATGTTTTCGCCTGTGCACTCGGCAACAAGACCATTCGGAGCCAACATGATCGCTTCGTCGTAACCAGCCCGCAATGCTTCAACCTTGGCCAACGATGAGTTGACATAGTTACCAACAGTCTTGGCTGCCGGCGGCATGGTGTTGTGATCGTGACGAGTCCACGAAGAAATCTTCATACGAACACCCTTGGTCAACGCATCGTCACCCAAGTAAGCGCCCCATGGCCAACACGCAATCGCCACATCAACCTTGCACGGCAATGTATTAAGTCCCATTTCGCCGTAGCCGTAGTACGCCAACGGACGCACGTAGCACGACGGCAAACCGGTTGAGGCAACAGTGTCTTTGGTGGCCTGAACGAGTTCTTCAACGGTGTACGGAATTTCCATACTAAGGATGTGGGCGCTGCGGAACAAACGCTCGATGTGCTCGGTGAGGCGGAAAATCGCCGTGCCCTTCGACGTTTCGTAGGCGCGGATTCCTTCGAAGACTCCGGTGCCGTAATGCAAGGTGTGGGTGAGCACATGTACTTGTGCCTTATCCCATTCGACCAATTCGCCGTTCATCCAAATTTTTGGGGTGGGGATCAATGTGGGCATTACGGACTCCGTTCGAAAGTTCTGTTAGTGAGATTAGTTGGTAACGAGTTGGGCTTAGCCCTTGATTCGGGCTGCGATCGCGTCAGCGATCTCGACTGTGCTTCCGGTAACTGGGTCGGCACAAGCTGCACGAATGCGATCGGCAGCCTGACTTTCACCCAAGAAGTCGAGCATTAACGCCGCCGACAAAATTGCTGCGGTCGGATTGGCTTTGCCAGTACCCACGATGTCGGGGGCTGAACCATGCACGGGTTCAAACATGCTGGGGCCAGTACGAGCAGGGTTGAGGTTGGCCGAAGAAGCCAGACCAATACCGCCCGAAACTGCTCCACCGAGGTCGGTCAAAATGTCACCGAACAAGTTGTCGGTCACGATGACGTCATAACGATGTGGGTCTTGCACGAAGTAGATACATGCGGCATCAACGTGGTTATACGCAGTTCCGATATGCGGGTATTCGGCGGCGACATCATTGAAGGCTCGCTCCCACAAGTTGCCAGCGAATGTGAGCACGTTGGTTTTGTGCACCAATGTGACGTGCTTGCGCTCACGCTTGTTTGCTAGTTCAAATGCGTAACGAATGCAACGCTCAACACCCATACGCGTGTTGACGCTGCCTTGTGTCGCAACTTCGTGCGGTGTTCCCTTGCGCAGCACTCCACCTTCGCCGACATACGGGCCTTCGGTGTTTTCACGAATACAAATGAAATCGTGCGGCTTGGTGTGACCAGGCGCAGTGCCGATGAACGGGCGCTGGTTGATATATAGATCAAGTTCGAAGCGCATCTTGAGCAACAAGCCGCGCTCAATGACCCCGGGTGGAACATCGGGGGTTCCGACTGCTCCCAGAAGAATGGCGTCGAAGGCCCGCAACTGATTCAGTACATCATCCGACAAAATCTCGCCGTCTCGTAAAAAACGGGCTCCACCGAGGTCGAAGTCGGTGGTGTCAATGTTGACTCCGGCCGCTCGGACCACTTTGAGGGCCTGGATAGTGACTTCGGGACCGATTCCGTCTCCGCCGATCACGGCAATACGGTGCGCTGTTGTTGCTGCCATAAGTCCCACATCGTAGGGGCTACGGCGTCCACCCATACATTTCACGACGACTCAGTGCATTGGGTCGCCCGCTGTCCTGCACCAATAGATGAGTTCGAGCCCTGCCAACGCAAGGTTTACCACCTGGCGTTACCCTATGGGCATGGCCCAGGTACACCACCTCACCCAAACTGCGCTTGAGCGACTTCAGGCAGAATTTCACGACCTTACGACCCGAGGTCGTATTGAAGTTGCCGACAAGATTGAACGTGCCCGCGAGATGGGCGACCTCAAAGAAAACGGCGACTATCACGCCGCCAAAGATGAGCAAGGTCACATGGAGGGCCGCATTCGCCATCTTGAGTCGATTCTTGAAAATTACGAACTGGTCGAAACCGAAGACGGCGACGTAGTCGGACCCGGCAAGCTCGTCACTCTCTCAATTGATGGCGACGATCCCGAAACGTATTACCTCGGCTCTCGCGAAGAGAAATTCGCTGGCGCTGCCACCATGACCCCCGAGTCGGCGCTCGGTCAAGCAATTCTCGGACGTCGCATTAAAGAGACCGCCGAATACGAAACACCAAATGGTTCAAAATTGAACGTCACCATCATCAGCGTGGAGTTGCCCTGAGTTCAAAAACTTCCAGCAACGAAACCGGCAATCCCCCTCTGCCACCTGGACGAGAATTCGAGTTACCAGGTCGTGGAACCACGTTCATTCGCGAGTTACCAGGGCCGCACCCCGATGCGCCAGTGGTGTTGTTGCTCCATGGCTGGACTGCAACTGCCGATCTCAATTGGTTTGCCGTGTATGAAACACTCGGACAACACTTCCGAGTCATTTCGTTAGATCATCGCGGCCACGGTCGTGGTATTCGTACGCGCAAACCATTTCGATTGGCCGATTGCGCCGACGACGCAGCGTGTTTATTATCTGAATTGGGAATCAAGAAAGTCATCCCCGTTGGCTATTCAATGGGTGGACCGATTGCGTTGTTGATGTGGCGTCGCCACCGTGCCGTCGTTGATGGTTTGATGTTGTGTGCCACCGCCGGAAGTTTTGCTCACAGCCGCGGCGAACGCATGGGATTTTTGGGCCTGACCGGAATGGGTGCACTCGCCCGTCTCACTCCACCAACTGCAAAGGAGTGGTTGACCGAGCGTCTCTTCTTGCGCCGCAAAGCATCAAAGTGGGGTCCTTGGGCCATGAGTCAGATTGAGTTACATGATTGGCGAATGGTTCTTGAAGCGGGCCAGGCAATCGGCAATTTCTCAGCCCTCGAATGGTTACCAGAAATTGATGTTCCGACTTCTCACATCATCACATTGCGTGATCCAGTCATACCCGTGCACCGACAATTGAAGTTGTATTCCGAGATACCGCAAGCCAAAGCAGTACGCATCGATGGCCAACATGATGCGATTGTTGCCCTTGCACCCAGTATGGGTCAGATGATCGTTGATGGTGTCAACTCAATTACTGAACGAAACAGCAGTGAACGTGCGCAGGTTTCACAATGAAGAATCGGACGCGCGCTGGCATCATTGCGCTCAGCGCACCAGCAATTCTTTATCTGATCAAGAAACGTGGCGGTACCAAAAAGATCTCTGGTGCAATTCGTCGCGGAACCTTGGCCGCACGTAACGCCGAAATTGTGCGCTTAGGTGCCCGTGTCGGGGCAACTTATGCAACTGCATCGGCTCGCAAAGTTTTCTCGTCAGCCGAGCGGCGCATTGAGATTGATCACGAAACCGAATTAAAGACGGCTGCACAAGTTTCAGAACGCCTGGGCAATATGAAAGGCGCATTAATGAAGCTTGGCCAAATGGCCAGTTATCTCGACGATGGTTTGCCCGCGCCGATGCGCGCTGCATTGTCACAATTGCAAGCCAGTGCACCTCCTATGTCAGGTGACTTGGCTGCCGAAGTCATTGAACGTGAACTTGGTGCAAGCCCCGACAAAGTTTTCGTTGAATGGGATCCCGTACCGATTGCCTCTGCATCAATTGGTCAAGTACATCGTGCGGTGATGATTGATCCGACAACTGGCAAAGAACGCGCCGTTGCAGTCAAGGTGCAATATCCCGGCGTTGATCAAGCCATTGATGCCGACCTACGTAACGCCGATTTTCTTGGTGCGTTACTGCAACAGGGATTCAGCGGGCTCGACCCGAGCGACATGGTGCAAGAAGTTAAAGAACGTATTCGTGAAGAACTCGATTATTCACGTGAAGCCAAAAACCAACAACTCTTCGCTGATTACTACCGAGGTCATCCCTATATCAGCGTTCCTGAGGTCATGCCAACGATGAGCACCTCGCGAGTTCTCACTACTGAACTCGTGAATGGCATGTCATTTGCTGAATTGATGCAGCAAGATCAAGAGCAGAAGAATCTCACTGGCGAGTGTCTCTTTCGATTCGTGTTTCGCAGTTTGTACGGGATGCATAAGTTCAACGGTGACCCACATCCTGGCAACTACATCTTTCATGAAAACGGTCGCGTGACATTTCTTGACTTCGGGCTCGTCAAACATTTCAGCGATAGTGAAATGAATACGTTTATTTCTATGGTCAAGTCGGCGGCCTATGAAAGTGACATTCCCACATTCCGCGCTGTCTTAGAAAACGCCGGAATGTTGCAACGTGATGCCCCTGTTGAAACCGCCGATGTCGGAACCTACTTCGGACGTTTTTACGAACCAGTTCGCGAAGACGAAGAGATCACCTGGACTCCCGAGTATTCAAAAGGCATCGTCCGTCACACGTTTGATCGATCAAGCCCCATTGCGCAATACGCAACGGTTCCGAAACCATTTGTCTTCATTCAGCGCATCAACCTTGGTTTATACGCGATTCTCGGCGAACTAGGTGCGAGTGGCAATTACCGACGCATCTCACAAGAAATTTGGCCCTTTGCCAATGGTGCACCAAGTACCGAAATGGGTCGTCGTGAAGCGCAATGGTTAGCCCAGCACGGCTAGCGTATTGCAGATGTCATCTCGCACATCACGCGCCATAGTCGCACTCATACTTTCGTCCACTCTTCTCATTGCTGCGTGTGGTGGTGATGATTCGACATCTACAACCGATGCACCTTCGTCAACTGAAGCTTCAGCGATAAGTGATCCCGCTGATTTGATCGATGAACCCACAGTTTCATTACCTTCCGAAATTCCGACCGAATTAGTGATCACCGATATCACCGAAGGTGAAGGCGAAGCGGCAGTTGAGGGTTCAACGGTGTACGTGTATTACGTCGGTGTGTTAAGTGAAAACGGAAAGCGTTTTGATGGCAACTTTGGTAGCGATCCATACGCAGTTACCCTGGGCGTTGGTGCGGTTATTGACGGCTGGGATCAAGGTCTCATTGGCATCAAAGCCGGCGGGCGCCGTCAGTTAGACATTCCTGCAGATCTTGCTTACGGGTCAGCAGGTTCGGGCGATGCCATCCCGCCCGATTCAGCAATTTCGTTCGTCGTTGATGTGGTTGCCATTGTTCCGCCGATTGATCCTGCTGATGCGCCCGAGATCACTATTGAAGGTGCAGAAAATGTCGAAGTGTTAGTCAGCGAAGATCTTGTTGACGGCAAAGGCGACGAAGCCAAAGCTGGTTCGAACGTTCTCGTTCACATCATTGCGTTCAACGGCGCAACCGGCGAAGAACTTGCATCAACTTGGGGTGATCCCAGTCCAGTTGCACTACTTCTAGCAGAAGGCGGCTCGTTGCCCGGACTCGTTGAGGGCATACCCGGAATGAAAGTGGGCGGACGACGTCAACTCACTATTCCGTTTGCGGACGCATTTGGCGCCGAAGGAAACTCGAGTATGAAGTTGCCAGCATCAACCGACCTCATTGTCGTTATTGACCTGCTGTCAACTTTCTAAAACTCAGCCACGCATCGGTGGCATATCGGCGGCAGCATTTCCAGTCTGCGTTGTTGATGTTCCAGCAAAACAGCCGATGATGTACGGGAACGCATCGGTTGCGTGATAGCGGTACGTTCCATCAGGACCAATACGTCCGTTGCATTCATCGAGAACATTCGTCTTGCCTGTTGAGTTATATGTATACGCATTCCATGAATAGGAAGTGGGATCACCGGTCATGTCGTAGCCCGAGATGAACTGCGCTGTTTCGGTGCAATCAACATTGAGACATCCGACCGAGTTGTAAATCGGAAATCCGTCAAGTGCGTATCCGACAATGTACGAACTGGTGAGATTGCAATACACATCTGAGTACAACGCGTGATTGTGATAGTCGGCGTTGTATCCAGTGTGTCCGCCACAGGTATCAAGAATCCCGTTGTACACCGGATCGCCAAACGCTTGATTAGTCGGCACTGGACCTTCAGTCGGGCCATATATTGGCAAACCAGTTGTGGTGAAACCAAGAGTTCCAAGAACATCGGCTATGGAAGTAGTCGTGACTGCCACAGTTGGTTTCAACGCAACACGCCACACCCATGCTTGTTCATTCAGTCCATTGGGCGTCAAGGGTTCATACGCATAACTCGGCATACCGTTTGAAGTCACCACAAGTTCGGCGTCAGTGCACTCAACCAATACTTCAGGCATCGCGTATTCTTCGCCAGCACCAGTGACCGCAGTGAGATCTGGAAAGACCGATGTCGGACATTCGCCGAGCACAGGCAACGCACTATTTGCCGGCACATCTGGTGCGGGAGCCTCGGTCGACACAATCTCTGCGGTCGTTGTAGTTTCTGCGCCAGATTCCGTCATCGACGTAACCACGGAGTTATCTGCATCTGATGACGAACCACACGCCATCAGAGTGAACGCAACGACCGCCAAGGCAATGTTCCGAGAAATTTTCATTCAAACATTCTGACAACTCCACGCCGAGTAGGGGTTGTTTTGATGGTAAGAGTTCGGTGGCAGTTACTGAAGTTCGTCTTTCCACCAGGCTTCAAGAACGTCGGGGATTCCGCCCATCCCCCGCTCTGACATGTTTTTCACGTCATCGGGTTCATCGCTTGAACGCATCACTGTGGCAATCTTGCCATCACATATCGCAATACAAACGCGTACTCGTTGACGCTTGGGATGTTCGCTCGGTCGCACACTGGGCTCGACATCTTCTCTAGGTTCTTTTTCCATCGGAGCCGCCCAACCAGTGACGACTAAACATCCCGCTTTGGTGGCCGGCGGACGTGGATTGTTCATCATTAATTCGTAAGGATTCGACTCAAGCGCAATTTGCCAGTCGTGGTTTTCGTTTTCGGGCATCGCATACAAACGGGCAAAGTCGATCTCAAATGGGTCTTCTAATTCCGCGTGCACCAACGAGTCAATGAATTGGGCAACTAGTAACGCTGGTTCGGGGATGTTGTCGTGGTTTTCTTCGTGAGTTGATGTCATGCCCGTACTGTGGGAATGAACCCACATAAACGGTGACGAACTCAGCAGTGATTACAGAAGTTTTGCTAAGTCTTTGGCAGCTTCAACAACTGCTGCGCCGTGTCGCTCACCAGGCTTGCGGGATAAGCGTTCAATCGGACCACTCACACTGATCGCCGCGACGATGATTCCCTGCGCATTCATCACTGGTGCACTGACCGATGCCACACCAGCTTCACGTTCACCGATTGATTGAATCCAGCCCCGCTTATCAACTCGTTCACCTTCTAAAACGTGACCAGCCGAACCTGCACCGAGTGGCAACAGCGAACCCTCCGGAACGATCCAACGCAATCCGTGAGGAGACTCCAGCGAAACCACGCAACGACGACCTTCGCCTTCGCGCACATACAACTGCACCGACTCGCCGGTCGTCGTGCGCAACGTGTCAAGTACTGGACGGGCCATTTCGACTAGTGGCAACGCCGACGCCGCTGCCTTGCCCAGTCCAACGAGTCCCCAACCCAATGCGAACCGACCATTGCTGTCGCGTTGCACGAGGCCATGGTCTTCTAACGCTGATGCCAGACGGTGGGCCGTTGCTCTGGGCATACCCGTGGCGTCTTGAAGATCGATCAGAGACAACGGGCCATTGGCTTCAAGGGAACGCAAGACCGCGATGACCTTGTCAACAACTCCGACGCCCGATATGCTGTCCATACAGTAAGAATACTATCCCACATATTGAGAAAAAAACATAATGGGAAACAACATACTGAAAAACACACTCGCGACCATTGAGGAAATTATGAGCAACCCCACCACCCTCGCCCAGAAAGTTTGGGACAGCCACGTCGTGCACTCGGCCGCTGACGAACCCGATCTTTTGTACATCGACTTGCACCTCGTGCATGAAGTGACAAGCCCGCAAGCCTTCGATGGTCTGCGTTTAACCAAGCGCCCCATTCGTCGCCCCGAACTCACGATTGCAACCGAAGACCACAACGTGCCGACAGCTGACATTCACTTGCCCATCGCCGACCCAATCTCGGCTCGTCAAGTTGAAGTCATGCGCAACAACGCCAAAGAGTTCGGTGTTGAGTTGTTCTCAATGGGCAATCCATTGCAAGGCATCGTGCACGTGATCGGGCCCGAACAAGGTCGCACCTTGCCCGGCATGACCATCGTGTGCGGCGACAGCCACACGGCAACTCACGGCGCCTTTGGTTCATTGGCATTCGGTATCGGAACCAGCGAAGTTGAGCACGTACTCGCCACTCAGACTCTCCCCCAAAGCCGACCCAAGTGGATGAGCGTTGAAGTCAATGGCACATTGCCCGCAGGTGTCACCGCTAAAGACGTCATCTTGGCAATCATCGGCAACATCGGAACTGGTGGCGGCATTGGTTATGTCATCGAGTTCCGTGGCTCCGCTATTCAGGCATTGTCGATGGAAGGTCGCATGACCGTCTGCAACATGACCATTGAAGCTGGCGC
>CALEHE010000171.1 GCA_937876415.1 uncultured Actinomycetes bacterium | reverse complement strand
CGCCATCGATTGGGTACAGACCACAAAAGACCATGGGCTTCGGATCGCGATAGCCCGGTAACGCTTCGGTTGCGGCCTTGCCATAAATCGTGACAGTTTCACCCGAACGCGCATCGGCAACATCTTTGATACCTGCGATCAAATATCCCACTTCGCCAGGTCCGAGTTCGGCTACCGGAGTTGGCACGGGGCGACGCACTCCGATTTCAATGATTTCTTGTTGCGTACCAGCCTGCATGAACTGCACTCGCGAGTTCGAGGTCAGGCGACCGTTTATGACGCGAATTGATGACACCACGCCGCGGTATTGGTCATACTGGCTGTCGAAGATCAGCGCTTGCAATGGAGCATCAGGGTCACCAACTGGCGCCGGAATCTTTTCACAGATGGCATCGAGCAGTTCAGGAACTCCGACTCCGGTCTTCGCCGAAATACGCAAAATGTCGCTGGCTTTGATACCCAGCACATTTTCAATTTCTTGGGCGTACCGATCGGGGTCGGCTGCAGGAAGGTCGATCTTGTTCAAGACAGCCACGATTTCAAGATCGTTTTCGAGGGCCAGATAGCAGTTCGCCAGAGTTTGAGCCTCGATACCCTGAGCGGCGTCGACCACCAAAACCACGCCCTCGCAAGCCGCTAGCGAGCGACTGACTTCGTAGCCAAAGTCGACGTGACCAGGGGTGTCAATGAGGTGCAGCGTGTGACCTTTCCAGTCAACCCGCACGTTTTGGGCCTTAATCGTGATCCCCCGCTCCCGCTCAAGATCCATCGAATCAAGGTACTGAGCCCGCATATCACGCACTTCAACGGCGTGGGTCATCTCCAAAATGCGGTCAGACAAGGTCGATTTGCCGTGATCAATATGAGCAATGATCGAAAAGTTGCGGATGCGAGAAAGGTCCATGGGGTAAGGCGCTGGGGTTTTGCCACCCCAAAAGGGTGAACCGTGCTTTGCAGAGACTAGCGTTCAACCGAACCTGAGAGTGGCTTGGCGTTGGGGAGTATCCCCTGCGCTGGTACTATCTCAGGGCTGTTTCAATCGCATTGAGGTTCCCGTGGCAAATATTAAAAGTCAAAAGAAGCGCATTCTCACGAACGCTAAGCGCGCTGAGCGTAACAAGGCGGTCAAGAGTGAGTTGAGGACTCGAGTCAAGACTGCCAAGTCGACAATCGGATCTGACACCAACGTTGAAGATGTTCGCGTTGCGGTCAAGCGCATCGACATGGCAACCGCCAAGGGCATCATTCATAAGAACACGGCAGCTCGTCGTAAGAGCCGCCTCATGAAGCAAGTTAACGCTGGCGGCTGACCGTACCAGTCAATTTTGCTAGTCGGGCGATCAGTACGTCCATCACGACATCTTCATCAAGTCCGGTTGATCCTCGTAGATCTAAATCGGCAGCAGCTAATAACTCGAAGGCCCGTCGAACTCCCGATCCGGTGAGATTGCGATAGGCCTTCAGTGCTTTTTCGGCGGCGAATCCCTTCAGCCCCAGCACCGCTTCTGCCTCAACAATTGACGACACGTTTGGTCCGTCAAGTTTGGCCAGTCGCGAATAGTGATGATGCAACTGCGACATAATCTGCAGCGGATGCCGCTCGCCCGCCGTCATCAATCGACGCGATGCCATGAGGGCTTTTGTTGCGTTTCCTCCATCAATCGCATCGGTTAAGTCCCATGGCTTCACATCGCCACGCTCGCCCAAAAATGGCTCGAGTTTTTCACGGGTTATTTTTTGCGAGCCGTATGTTGACTTCAACGTGCCCGCAATGCCACCCAATCGTGCAACATCTTCTCCGAGCCAATCAATCAGCATCGCAACCGCTGGAGCATCAAGCACCAGACCAAGGGTTGACAGTTGCGATTCCCACCACTCGCGACGATCTTTCGCCTTGGTCGGAGGAGACGGATCAATTGACTGACCGCCGCAGGCCTTCAAACCATCAGCGATGGCTTTTGCGACCCGCCCACTTCCCCACTCAAGCACTAAATGGGTGAAGTCGGCCGCATTATTGAGATAGGTCGCCAAAACATCAAGATCATCGGCCTTATACGACGAGACGCCCCGAGCAACAATGACGCGCATGTCAGTGAAGAACGGTGGAGTGTTCGCCGCTTCGGTGACGGCTGCCATGACGTATTCGCCATCAAATTCTTCAAGCATGAGCGAACGATCTTGATCACCAACGAGTTCACGCACCTTGTCTGAGACGGCCTCGCTGACCAAAACATCATCGGATCCGTGGAACAAGAACACACTCATGTCTCTAGGTTGTCACATCGGTGCCTCATCATCAGCAAAAGTGGCGCCAGCCCAACAGCAATATCAATCACAGGTGGCAGGCTCAGGCGTTGGCCAAGAGCCGCGACGGTATCAACCCATTTCACTCCAACTCCAAGTGGCCACATCAGCATCTCAGAGATCGCATGAGGTGCAAAACCAGCGATGAGAGCAGTAGGTATTCCGGCCAACATTACTAATCCAGCAATCGGAACCGACAACAGGTTGCACGGAATCGACATGGCACTCGGCCATCCGAAAACCAGCACCAGGATTGGCAACACTCCCAGTTGGGCAGCCAGAGACGGAGCGACCCAATCAACAACCCACGGTTGATTTCTTAGGCCCCAACACTGAAGCGATGTGCGAATCCTTGGTGACAACACAATGAGACCCGAGCTTCCACCTATCGAGAGCCACCAGCCCACTGACCACAACAAAAACGGATCGAGTGCGAGCAAACTGATACATGTCGCACACAGCACTTGCCATGCCTTTAGCCTTCCCCCGATAGCGAACACAGTTGCGGTGATGCCGGCCATCGTGACCGCACGAATCACCGAAGGTTCAAGACGAGTCATTGTGGCGAACCAACCCAAAACCAAAAGTGTCAGCGTCAGACGACTCCAACGTCGAAGGCGGGTGAGTAACGGGGCCACAACCGCCATCACGAAGGCCACATTTTGACCCGATACTGCCGTTAAATGTGCCATTCCGCTCTCACGAAAACGCTCCACCATTTCGCGAGGTTGTTGCGAATCATCGCCGTACACCAAACCAGCAAAGAGTGCCGCTTGATCTCCGCTCAAAACGCGAGATCCCTGTCCGAGAGCGCTCCGCACTCGATTAGCGGCCAATTCAAATCGCGATTCACTGACATGTGCACCAGCAGCAACGGTGCGTAAGACTTTCACTTCGAATCGCCCGACAATATGTCGCACTTGCATACGTCGGGCTCCATCACCATTTGGTCGACGCTGACCGACAACCTCAACAGATTCTCCCGATACATGCAACGACATCCGACGCGCTGAACTTCCGTATAACCACGATTGGAATCGTTGGCCCTCAATTTCTAAAACAACGCTCACTCCACGACCAATGGGTTGAGGATCTGATTTGAGTGTGGCCAAACCCGAATAGTCACCAGAGCGAACGTCTTGAACGTTCTGCCACTCAATATGGCTACGCCAGCAAGTCAAACAGCTCATCAAACACAACGCCAGCACCAGCCATGGACGAACTTGCGCCCTTTGCGCTAAGACGATCAACACACCTCCAGCCACTATGACAAGGCACCATCGACCAAACGCTTGAAGATTTTCGCCAAGCCACACTGACGAAGTGATCAGCGAAATTGTGGTGAGCGCGAAGTAATGCAACGTTCGGTGACTGGTTTCGTCGTACTGTTGTTGACCGTGAGTCAAAGTCCGAGCATTGTTCCCGACGGTGTCGTGTATCACCGCTTGCTCGTTCGCAAATTCGGACCATATTTAGCAGTCGCCATCTCGGCCGCGATTGGACTCGTGGCCGCACTGTTGCTCGTTGGCTCAGAGAGCGCAGTACGCGGAATTCCGGGATTTATTCTGGCCATCGTGGCGATTCCAACATTGCCACTATTCGGCGTGCCGGTCATGGGAGGCACAGTTCGTTGGTTGTTGGCCATCGTCTCAAGTGCAGCAATCTGGGCGTTCATCGGCCACCTCGCTGCACAACGCTCAACCAACCGCTCAATTTCAAGCTGGCCCGAATGGCGTCGCGAATGGACGCGATTGAGTATCGGTGTTTGGGCGGGTGCGATGTTTGGTCTTGCGGTGACTGCAATTGCGCTCGGCATAAATCCCGTTTCGATATAAAGACCCGTCACTCAATCACCATTCATGTCGTCACGAGCCCCTGCAACGCCGCGACCTTTGCCGGCCCGATACCTGGCACATTTTCAAGACCAGAAATGCTTGCGTATGGTCCGTTCTGATCTCGATAGGCCACGATTGCCTGAGCCGTTGACGGCCCAACTCCCGGTAACTCATCAAGTAAGACGGCGTCGGCTGTATTGATGTTGATCGGATATTGAACGGAGTTTGTTTCATTAGTGGCGCCATTACTCGTTGATCCACTGCTCGAGATATTCGGCGGAACTTTCTCGCCGACAGCTGGCACATAAACTTGCAGACCATCGTTCAACCGATTCGCCAAATTAATGGCGTTCAAATCAGCAATCGCGGTCGCTCCCCCAGCAAACCGAATTGCATCAACCACCCGAGCGTCACTAGGCAGGTCATAGACCCCCGGACGCAAAACATTTCCCGCTACGTGTACAGCAATCACCGCAACCGTCGTCGATACCTTCGGGACTGTTATCCCAACTGCGTTTTGTGTTGATGCGACGGTGGTTGTTGCGTAGGACAACGACGATTCAATTGGCGGCGCCGGCGTGCGTAACAAAAAGAACGCACCAATGCCCACGAGTGGGATACAGATGCATGCAGTCACCATTCGACCCCACCCGAACCATGTCACCGACTTCAATAGGTGGCGTACCAGTTCGACTAAGCGCGACCACAAGTTCACGGGAAGCGAACGAGAATTTTCACCAGAACTCGGCGGTTCGGGACGCCATGATTCCACGCCTGCACCTCGCTCTCGATATCTCAGTTATGCAACTACCGAGACGAACCACCAACAGGCGTACGCCAATGCGTCGCGATCACGGTTCGGCGATCAAATTCGCGACGAACTGCCTCATTTGCCGTTGCCTCGTCCCATGCCAAAAGCGGTCCTGCAATAAATGCGACGCGCTCAAGCACCTCGCGACCTACCGAACCAATTGTGCCGATCACCAAACGACGATCAACGATGTCTGACAGTGTGCGCGCACCTTCATCGGTTACGGCGAAAATAACTTGCGCTTCAATGTCATTGCAGTTTGGCGACAACTGCTGCGCTGAATCTGGATTCTGCTGAACAATGGCGTCAAGGCGCACCCACTCGGTGCCGTACAAACGGGCGATGTGCTCACCGATATGAAGCGGAATACCGTGTTCGTTCATTGCCATAGCCGCATCGGTAATAAATGGTTCGGCATCTTCAGCCCAGGCGAATGTTCCACCAGCTCCCGCGCCTCGCGAATCAAAAGGCCGCGAGCGGACACCTTTCAATTCATTACTGAATAATTCATCGACCATTTCTTCGGCCGTTGCCCGTCCGGTGGTCCATTTGCCACCACCGATCGACCACAAATTGTCCACACCGTGATCGGTATGGTGATACAACTCGTGAGCACGACTCGCCGAATATGTACCTTCGTCTTGAGTTGCGCCGTCATCGTCAGCTGCCTCACGAATCAACGGACGGACACCAACCGTTGTCATCTCAACGTCATCGATTGTCAGTTTTGTTTCTGAGGGCTCCATCGTTGAATTTACCGTGTCCAAAATGAGGGTGACGTCATCTGGGTCGACTACTACACCCGATTCATCACCCGCTATTGGGGTGTCGGTTGGACCAATAAATGATTTGCCCATCCAGGGCGACACAATCACATGTCGACCCGATTGAGCGCGGGCAAATACCGCATCAACAACTCGACCAGGACCACCGAGCGGTCGCGTCAAAATGTGAACTCCCTTAGAACGATCAACACCGACACCGGTGCCTTTACCTAGCGTCGCAAGAACCTTGTCAATCCAAGGACCCGCAGCGTTGACAACAACCTTGCCCGTAATTGCGTAGTCACGCTTTGATAACACATCAGTGACTGCCACACCTTCAATGCGCAATCGATCAGATGATGTCGAAACAAATCCCGTAACACGCGTGTGATTTAACAACACGGCACCTGCGGCGGCCGCCGACTTCGCATATGCCAGCAACAGTCGCTCTGGATGAACGTTCAAGGTATCGTGATACGCGAATCCACCTTGTAAACCACTCTGATCAAGCCACGGCACCGCGGCTAACAACTTTGAACGACTCAACCAGCGCGGATGAGGAATCCTCAAACTGTCTGGCGCGTGCAAATTTCGATCGAAAGCCAAAGTGTCGTATAACAAAACTCCAGCACCAATAAGCGCCGTCGGAGGTTTGCTCCAACGCCACGCTGGCATGATGAACCGAGTCTGCTCAACAAGGTGCGGTGCACCAAGTGCCAAGATGCGACGTTCACGCAGACTTTCTCGTACGACCGCAACGTCATATTGCTCAAGGTAACGAATTCCGCCATGAATGTACTTCGTCGTCGCGGCACTGGTACCCGAACCAAAATCTCCGCGCTCAAGCAAAATCGTTTTCAGTCCACGTGAAGCAGCCTCACGAGCAACAGATATTCCCGTGATTCCGCCGCCAATGATGATGACATCAAATTCTTGCTCAACATCGTTCAGCGAACGTTGGATGGCAAAGGCAGATGACGCCGAGTTCATGGGATGATCATTTTCAGTGCAGACGCCGTCATTAGTACAGTCGCATAGTTAGTTTTTTACGCCAACCTGCGGTGCGTGGATCTTCAAGACCCATCACTTCAAGAATGTCAACGAACTGTTGGCGAGCTTCGTCATCAGTCTTTACTAGATCAAGCAGTTGACCCAACTGATGGTCGTAGTCATCGGGTGGACGTAGCGACAATCGTGCCGCTGCCGCGGCCTTACGCACATCTTCGGTTTCGGGCACTCGTGCCAACAATGCCAAGGCCGATTCACCTTCGCCTCGCGCAGTGAGCATGGTGGCAAGAGCAACAATGGCTGTCTCATTGCCCGGCTCGATGTCGAGCACGGCCAGCAAACTTTGTTCATCTCCACGACTCAACAAAGAATTGATGTGTTCTTGGGTCGCAGTCGGGAGCATCTGTTCAACGAATTGACGAACCGCGGCCTCGGCCAACGGACCTTGGAACTCGCTCATAATTGATCCGTCGCGGAGGGCAAACATTGCGGGAACGGCCTGTACCCGAAATGCCTGCACAATGCCCGGATTCTCATCAACATTGATACGGGCCAGCAGAACTTTTCCTTGAGTCCCAGCAACAATCGCTTCCAGAACTTGCCCAAAAGCAACACAAGCATCGCTGCGTGGGCTCCATAAATACGCCAACACCGGTCCGTTAGCCGATCTGGCTAAGACCTCAGTCTCAAATGTCGCTTCAGTGACGTCAATAGCCATACCTTGACGATACCCCGCTAGCGACTTTGACCGTTCTTCAGGCACACAAGATCGGCGGTTCGTGGATACCGTACGGGGGCGTGAGTAGTGATTCGCCCAGCATCCCCGGTCTCGATATCAACAAAGTCACCGCCTGGCTTGAAGCCAACGTCGCTGGCGCAGTTGGACCATTCACATTTGATGTCATTGCCGGTGGTCACTCAAATCTCACTTTCAAAGTCGCTGGCAGTAACGGCCAACAATTTGTGTTGCGCCGACCCCCGCTGGGACATGTTCTCGCCAGTGCCCACGACATGGGCCGCGAACACCGCATCATTGCTGCCCTCAGTGGAACACCCGTGCCGGTCGCTCCTGCCGTTGGCTTTTGCGACAATCTCGAAGTCAACGGTGCTCCGTTCTACGTGATGTCCTTCGTTGATGGGTTAGTCATCCGCGAACGTGAAGCCGCAGAACGATTACTGAGCGTTGACGCTCGTCGCCGGGCCGGTGAATCAATTGTTGACACCATGGCCGCAATTCATGCTGTCAGCCCCGAGGCTGTAGGTCTTGGTGATCTGGGTCGTCACGAGGGTTACATCGCTCGCCAACTGAAGCGTTGGTACGGACAGTGGAACCAACAGAAAACCCGTGACTTACCAAGCGTTGATCGCGTACATGATGAACTGTTGGCACGCATTCCCGAACAGGGTCCTGCCACTCTCGTGCACGGCGACTATCGCCTCGACAACTGCATGGTTGATGCAAGTGGTCAGGTCATCGCAGTTCTTGACTGGGAAATCTGCACACTTGGTGACCCAATGGCCGACCTAGGTTTATTGATGGTGTATTGGACCGGCCCCAATGACGATGCATCAGCTTGGAATGGTTCAGCCTGCTCGACTCCAGGTTTCCTTGACCGCGCCGACCTCGCACAGCGTTACGCCGACGTCAGTGGTCGAGATATTTCACAACTTGATTTCTACACAACCTTTGCTTACTGGAAACTCGTATGCATTCTTGAGGGTGTGTATTCGCGTTATCTCGGAGGCGCATTGGGTCAACGCGATCCAGCCGAACTTGAACCGTTCAACCAACAGGTGATTGGTGCGGCCGCAAAAGCCGAAGACATGTTGAGCCGCTTGAAATGAGTAATGAAATTCGTGATCTTGAACTTCACGGCGACTTGCCACAATTGAATTCCCCCATCTTGATTGTGATGTTGCAAGGCTGGATTGATGCAGCAGGAGCAGCCAACGATGCGATGTCGGCAATTGAAAGCCAAATTGATCCGTTGCCAGTCGCAACATTTGATCCTGATGTTTTCATTGACTATCGCGCACGCCGTCCAACAATGGAAATTCGCGAAGGACGTAACAACGGAATCGACTGGCCGTCCATTGATCTATATGCCGGCAAAGACACCCACGGCCGCGATGTTCTCATTTTGCGTGGACACGAACCTGATTCAGCGTGGAATCGATTTTCAGCGGCAGTACGTGAACTGTGCTTGCGCATGAATGTTTCGATGATGGTCGGACTTGGCGCCTACCCCTTCCCCACTCCGCACACACGTCCGAGCAATTTGTCGTGCACGACGCCAACGATTGAATTACTCAACAAGATTGCTTTCTTGCGCAGCACCGTCGATGTACCTGCCGGCATGACCGCGGTACTTGAACAAGTTCTTCATGACAGTGGCATTCCTTCAATCAGTGTGTGGGCACAGGTGCCGCAATACATTCCGGGCATGACCTATCCCGCAGCCTCTCTGGCGATTCTGCGCGGTCTCGTTCCGGTAGCCGACCTCCACTTTGATGGAACCGCCCTTGAACAAGAATCTGTGATTCAACGCGAACGCCTCGACCGCATGGTGTCGCGCAATAGTGAACACGCCGAAATGGTTGAGAAACTTGAGCAGGCCTACGACTCATTGGTGCAAAATGCCAGCACTGACCCGCAGCAACCACTGATGACCGAGCAGGACATTCCGTCACCTGAGGAAATGACCGCCGAGTTAGAGGCTTTTCTGCGCAACGCCAATCCTGATCTGCCCTAACGCCTCTACTAGTTTGAGAGACATGTAGTTTGAGAGACATGTAGTTTGAAAGACATGGTCGTGTCGCCTGGGATGCGTCCAAAATGTGGAGGATCATCATGAAGGTCGACGGAGGCATCAGCGCCAATTTGCACGACGCAATCAAGAGCGCCAAAGAAGCAGAAATTGCAGGTTATTCAGGCGCTTGGACCGCCGAAACTAACCATGATCCGTTCTTACCGTTGTTGCTCGCGGCCGAGCACACCAACAAACTTGAAATCGGCACATCAATTGCCGTTGCCTTCGCCCGCAGTCCAATGACCCTCGCCAACACGGCATGGGACTTGCAGGCGTACTCACAAGGTCGCTTCATTCTCGGTTTAGGTAGCCAAATTCAGCCGCATATCACGAAGCGTTTCAGCATGCCCTGGAGCAAGCCCGCCGCTCGCATGCGCGAAATGGTTTTGGCCATTCATGCCATTTGGGATACTTGGCTGACCGGCAACAAACTTGAATTCCGTGGTGAGTTTTATACCCACACGTTGATGACTCCCATGTTCAGCCCACCGGCGAGCGATATCTCGGCTTATGGTAAGCCCAAGATTTTCTTGGCAGGCGTTGGCGAATTAATGACCGAGGTTGCCGGCGAAGTCTGCGACGGATTCATCTGTCACGGTTTCACCACCGAGAAGTACCTCCGCGAAGTCACCATTCCGGCGTTAGAGCGTGGACGCGCCAAAGCAGGTAAGACCATGGAAGGTTTTGAGATCGTCGGACCGAGTTTTGTGGTGACTGGCAATAACGAAGAAGAACTCGAACGAGCCGCGGTCGGAACGCGTAAGCAAATCGCTTTTTATGGCTCAACACCCGCGTACCGACCAGTTCTCGAAATGCACGGTTGGGGCGAGGTTCAGGACCAACTAAATGTCATGTCTAAGCAAGGCGAGTGGGACAAGATGGGCACGCTCATCACTGACGAAATCCTCAACACATTTGCGGTGGTCGGCTTGCCCGAACAAATCGCCCCTGAACTTCATCACCGCTATGGCGATGTCATTCAGCGCATTTCGTTCTATGCGCCTTACAGCAGCGATCCCGAACGCTGGAGCAAGGTGATGTCGGCTTTGCAGTCGGCCTAACAAGCATTTGTCTAGAAGCTCTCAAGAAGGGTCTTCAGCCCAAACTCGAGACCGCCATGCAGAGTGTGAACTGCATGGCGACGGCACGAATCAGGGTAAATAGTTTGATTGCTGCGATTGCAGCAGGGGCGACAATGTTTTCTTATTGCCTGACTTCACAAGCCCTTGAGTCGCAATCAACAGATGTGCATTGCACCAACACCCTCGATTTGTCCGCACTCAGCAATTTGACCACAGTTGCCGACGACCCCGATCAATTCGTTGCTCTCACCTGTGGTCACGCAGACACCTCACCACAAGCCATCACGACCGCGGTGGCTTTACGCAATCTAAATCCTTAATCAACCAATTCAAGTTCGCCCAATAGGTACGACTCACGACACTTGGCGCGCTGCAATTTTCCACTACTCGTCTTGGGCAAAGTTCCTGGTTTAACGAGCATGATGTCACGAGGCGGCAAGCCCGAAACTTCAAGTGCCGAATGGTGAATCGCTTGGCGAACTTGATCGAGCTGATCAGACTTCACTTCAGCAACAACGATCACGGTTTCTTTACCCTTGTATCCGTCAACACCAAAGGCAATGACATTGCCAGTACGGACACCTTCAATTTCACCCACAGCTCGCTCAATATCTTCAGGGAATACATTGCGACCGCCCACAATGATCACGTCTTTGATACGCCCGCAAATAATCAATTCACCATCGAGCAAGTACGCCAAGTCACCGGTACATAACCAGCCTTCATGGAACATCTCACGGGTTGCATCAGGACGCTTGTAATAACCAGGCGTGACACTGGTGCCGCGCAATAACAACTCACCCACATGTCGTTCGCGAAGTTCTTCTCGTGTAGTCGGATCGACAACTTTCATTTCTAAACCAGGAACTGCTTTGCCAAGCATCGGCAAACGGCGCACCGTCACTTCGTCGTCCTCGGTTGCATTGACAGGGCGGGCGATACGTTCGCGCTCCATAACGATGCGATCAACCGTGTCGCACTTTAAACCGCGATAACGCGGCGGAAACGCTCCACCAATCGCCACTTCGGCCATACCGAAAGCCGGGAAAATACTTCCTGCTGACAAACCAAATGGTTCTGCCGCTTTGACAAAGGCTTCAACTGCTTGAGGATCAACCGGTTCCGCTCCAGATAGCGCCAATGTCAAAGATGACAAATCAAGATCAGTGGCTCGTTTCAGGGCACGAGTTGCGAGCACCCACGAGAAGTTCGGACCAGCAGTTGCTGTGCCCTTCCAGTCGCTGATCCACTGCATCCAATGGCCAGGATGCGCCATGAAATCTTGGGGTGCCGCTTGCACCAACTGCACACCGTTCAACATAGGAATCGACAAAAAGCCAACGAGACCCATGTCGTGATACAGCGGAAGCCACGACACCATGACTTCGTTGGTATCAAGTTCGGCAGCGGCGCAACTGGCATCGACATTGGCCGTCAAAACGCGATCAGGAATCATCACGCCTTTGGGCTCTGATGTTGAGCCGCTTGTGTACTGCAGAATCACCAAACGCTCCGGGTCATTGGCGGGAAGTTCCAAACGTTCACCAGAAGGTTTACCTGGACCTGGCATCACTGCCGCCATCGGCAAAGTTGGCGGATCACCAGGAATTGTTTGATAGAACGCAGCGAGCTGATCGTCGATCAAAACGAGTTTTGCTTCACCATGTCGAATGCGCGAACGCGTACTTTCGATAAACGCATCAAGTGAAGCCATGCGCATCGGCAGCGGCAACACCATGCTCGCAACACCAGCAAGCCAGCATCCGCGAATGATCGTCATTAATTCGCGACTCGTCGGACCAAGAATTGCCACGTGATCACCGGGCACAATTCCCATAGCTTGCAATGCCGCCCCGACAGCACGAGCGTCATCGTGAATTTCGCGCCACGAGATAAACGACGGGCCGTCAACTGGCGCAATGCTTTGACCCACAAAACGCACACCCGTCGGGGCGTCCGCAGACTTTTCAAGTCGTTCAATGACCGAACCGATGGGCAACTGACGAGTGACCGCTTGACGGCGCGCCTCACTGAGGACATGCACCTCGTCAAAACGAGAACTTGGATTTCGGGGATCAGGCAAGTTATTCATGGTGACGGGGAGAAATTACTCGCCCGAGAGCCTCAGCGAGGAGTTCTTGTGCGTTCGGCGCCGACGCCCCTCACCAAAAGAGTCCCCAGCAGGGCTAATGCCCATATCCTTGGGGTGTTATGTCTGCGAGCACACCCGATCACACTTTGTCCGATTCGACTACGGGCGGCGAAAACCCCCGCTTGCGATACAACGCATCTCTCGCCCAAGACATTGAACAGCGCTGGCAAGATCAGTGGGAATTAGATGGCACCTACGAAGCCCCCAACCCGGCTGGCCCGTTAGCCGAACCAGAAAAGGTTGCTGACCGCCCCAAGTTGTTTGTTCTCGACATGTTCCCGTATCCAAGCGGCGCGGGCTTACACGTCGGCCACCCACTTGGTTACATCGCAACCGACGTCTACGCTCGATACAAGCGCATGACGGGTTACAACGTTTTGCACGCATTGGGTTACGACAGCTTTGGACTGCCCGCAGAACAACATGCCATTGCGACGGGAGTGCATCCTCGCGTTAATACCGAAGCCAACGTGGCCAACATGCGTCGTCAGTTACGTCGACTCGGACTTGGCCATGATGCTCGCCGCAGTGTGAGCACAACTGATGAAAATTTCTATCGCTGGACTCAGTGGATTTTCTTGAAAGTCTTCAACAGTTGGTACGACGAAACTGAAAAACGCGCTCGACCGATTACCGAGCTTGAACAGGGTTACGCCAACGGTTCGATTGCCACGCCCGATGGACGCGCCTGGGCCGATCTCAATACAACGGAGCGACGTTCAGCAATTGATGCACGCCGCCTCGCCTATCTTTCTGAAGCACCCGTCAACTGGTGCCCAGGTCTTGGGACAATTCTGGCCAACGAAGAAGTGACTGCCGATGGGCGTAGCGACATTGGCAACTATCCAGTCTTCAAAAAGAGCATGCGCCAGTGGACCATGCGCATCACCACGTACGCCGATCGTTTGCTTGATGATCTTGAACGACTTGATTGGCCAGAACCCATCAAGTTGATGCAGCGCAATTGGATTGGCCGCAGCGAAGGCGCCCGGGTCCATTTCGCAACACCTGCGGGTGATATGACCGTATTTACCACGCGTCCCGACACGCTATTTGGTGCGACATTCATGGTGATCTCTCCAGAACACCCACTCGTTGATGCATTAACAACTGAGGAGAATCGTCAAGCAATTCAGGACTACCGCGTTGCGGCCACTGCCAAGAATCAATTTGATCGGACTGACGACACCAAAGAAAAGACCGGCGTGTTTACCGGCACGTATGCGACCAACCCCGTGAATGGTGCGCCGGTTCCGGTGTGGGTAGCCGATTACGTGTTGATGGGTTACGGCACCGGCGCAATCATGGCTGTTCCTTGTGGCGATCAACGCGACTTTGATTTTGCGCGTCGATTCAGTTTGCCGATTCCCGCCATTCAGCAACCACCGGCGGAGTGGTTCACTTCGCGAGAACTTGAAGTGCAACAAGGTTCGCAAGTTGATACTTCAACATGGCCCGAAGCTTTTATTGGTGATGGCGTTTATATCAACTCATCAAACGATGACCTGAACCTTGATGGTTTGACTTCGGTCGCCGAAGGCAAGTCAGCGATGAATGCTTGGCTTGAAGAACATGGTCGCGGTAACGCAAATATCAACTTCAAATTGCGCGACTGGCTCTTTAGTCGTCAGCGTTACTGGGGCGAACCATTCCCCATCGTGTACGACGAAGACGATCAGCCTGTTTCGCTACCCGACTCAATGCTTCCCGTGCTTCTTCCCGAACTCGAAGATTTCAAGCCGCAAGCACTTGACCCGAACGATGACGTCACTGACCCCATTCCCCCACTTGCACGAAGTACCGAGTGGCGCGAAGTTGTCCTTGATCTCGGCGATGGACCAAAGAAGTACCGTCGCGAAATCAATGTGATGCCCCAGTGGGCTGGTTCATGTTGGTATGAACTTCGTTATCTCGATCCCACCAATACCGAAAACTTCGTTGACCCCGCAGTTGAGAAGTACTGGATGGGACCGGCCGATGGCGGCGACGGCAAAACTGGACACACTGGTGGCGTTGATTTGTATGTCGGTGGCGTTGAGCACGCAGTACTACACCTTTTGTACGCCCGCTTTTGGCACAAGATCTTGTTTGACCTTGGACATGTGTCAAGTTCCGAGCCCTTCTATCGCTTGTTCAATCAGGGCTATGTGCAGGCCTTCGCCTTCCGCGACCCGCGAGGTCAGCCGGTGCCTGCCAGCGATGTTGAAGAGCGTGACGGCGCATATTGGTACGAGGGTGAAAAGGTTTCACGCGAATACGGCAAGATGGGCAAGAGCCTGAAGAATATCGTCACCCCTGACGAGATGTACGACGAGTACGGCGCCGATACTTTCCGCCTCTATGAAATGAGTTCTGGACCGCTCGAGGCCAGTCGTCCTTGGAACACGCGTGACGTCATCGGCATGCAACGGTTCTTGCAGCGTGTCTGGCGCAACTTGGTTGACGAAGACACCGGACGTTCGCTAGTCATTGATGCTCCTCCAAGCGAAGAACTTCGCAAGTTGATGCATCGCATGATTGAAGGCATCCGTGCCGACATGGATGCGCTTCGATTCAACACTGCCATCGCCAAGCTGATCCAACTCAACAATGCGTTGACACAAGAATCGGCAGCAGTTGGTGGATCACCGCGAGAAGTAGTGATTCCGATGATTCAAATGCTGTCGCCACTGTGCCCACATATCGCTGAAGAGTTGTGGCAACGACTCGGACACGATCACACCGTGACCTTCGTGCCATTCCCAGTCGCTGATCAATCACTTCTTGTTGAAGAGACCATTGAGTATCCAGTACAAATCAATGGAAAAGTGCGTACACGACTGACGGTTCCTAACGAAGCCGATCAAGCCACAATTCAAGCACTGGCCCTTGCTGATGAAAAAGTGATTGCTGCGCTAGACGGAGAAGTACCCAAGAAGATCATTGTGATTCCTGGCCGTATGGTCAACTTGGTTGTCTAGACGTCTCGTTGAATATCACTCTCAATCACAAAGTGAGGCAGCAATGATTTCAGGAATTATTGAAGGCTTTTATGGTCCGCCCTGGAGTCATGAAACTCGCCTTGATTTCATTGACTTTCTAGCTGCACATGGTGGCAACACCTATGTATGGGCCGCAAAGTTAGAGCCACGACATCGTGACTTGTGGGCCGATGACTTCACTATTGAAGAGCTTGCGCAATTCGCCGAACTTGCCAGCCAACAAGAAGCCGTTCAAGTATTGATTGGGTTGACACCTGGCTCACAGGCGACTGTTGAGCAACTCATCAGCAAATTGCGACCAGCCATTGATAATGGTTGCCACGGAATTGTGTTGAGCTTTGACGACTTACCTGTTCTTGATGCAGCTACGAAACATCGCGATCTTGCGAATGGTCTCATTGATCAACTCAATACGCAGGTTTGGTTAGTGCCGACGCACTATGCCGGAACCACGAGTTCGCCCTACCTAGAACAACTCTTTGACGGATTGCACAAAGATGTTTTGGTGATGTGGACTGGCGAACATGTCGTCAATGATTCAATTTCGGCTCGCGACGCTCAACTTCGAACCGCCGTGTGCAATAACCGCAAACCTTTGTTATGGGATAACACTCCAGTCAACGATGCAATTATGACCGAGGCTTTGCATCTCGGTCCTTACGCGTCGCGTGAAAACGCAATGCTTTCAGAGTTGTCGGGACTGCTGCTGAATCCGATGGAGTTTGCCGCAGCATCAAAACCAACAGTTGCTAGTGCACTGGCTTGGGCA
>CALEHE010000170.1 GCA_937876415.1 uncultured Actinomycetes bacterium | reverse complement strand
CTCGGGATCAATCTGAAGCCAGCTGCAGCAATGGGAATGCAAACGATCAAGGTGCTAAGCAACGATCAAGGCGCCGACAAGGCCATCAACGACCTTGAAGCAATTCTCGGAATCACCCTTCGTTAGTGCTTCTGGTGTCGTTTTCTTTGGCATTGCCAAAGAAAACGACACCAGAATCGCGAATAACTCAGAGGCCTTGGAAAGTTTCGTCCATGAGGTCGGCAAGTTCTTGATCATGAACGATCTTCGAACCAGTTGCGGGGCTTCCGCTTTCGACACGTGCCACTTGGCGTAGGTCGTAACCCTGTTCTTTGACTCGCCAAAAGCGATGCTCAACAAATGTCCAAGCGCCCATATTGAGCGGCTCTTCTTGTAGCCATACAACTTCTTTGGCGTTCGGATAATGCTTTAAGACATCCATCATCTGTTCGATGGGGAATGGATACAACTGCTCAACGCGAACAATTGCTGCAGCGGCCTGACGCTTGTCGCGTTCGGCGAGCGCATCCCATACAACCTTGCCCGAACAGAACACCACGCGCTTCACGCTCGCCGCATCGGTCACGAAAGGATCGTCAAGTACTTCTTGGAATGACGTACCTGGTTCAAGATCGGAGATCTTTGAGCGAACTTCCTTCATACGCAATGGTCCCTTGGGAGTAAAGATCACCAGAGGCTTTCGAATTTCGCGGTGCATCTGACGACGCAACACGTGGAAAAACTGAGCAGCTGTCGTGGCGTTCACGACTTGAATGTTGTCCTCTGCACACAAAGTCAAGAAGCGTTCGATACGCGCCGAACTGTGTTCGGGACCTTGGCCTTCGTAACCGTGTGGCAACAACATGACGAGAGCATTGTGTTGCCCCCATTTGTCTTCGGCGGCCACCAAATACTGGTCAATAATGATTTGTGCACCGTTGACGAAGTCACCAAATTGTGCTTCCCACAAAACCAATGCTTCAGGATTGGCATGGGCATATCCGTATTCAAAACCAAGCGCGGCATATTCGCTGAGCAGCGAGTCGTACACCCAGAACTTTTCGGCACCCGGCAACTCGGATAGCGGAATCCAGACCCGTTCGGTGTTGTTATCTACTAACGCCGAGTGACGGTGACTAAACGTGCCACGTCGTGAGTCTTCTCCGGCCAACCGCACCGGGACGCCTTCGGTGACGAGTGAGCCGTAGGCCAACAGTTCGGCTGTTGCCCATTCGACTTCACTTTGCTCGTTGTAAATCTTTGAGCGCAACTCGAACTGCTTACCTAATTTCGGATGGACCGTAAAGCCCTCGGGATAATTGGTGAGCTGTGCAAAGACTTTGTCGAGCACCACTCGTTGAACACCAGTGTCGACATGCGGCAAAACGCCAACAGGCTTCGGTGGCTTGGCGACTCTGGTCGGAGCCGGGGCATGCGAACGCGTTTGATCAAGCGCTACTTGCAACTTGCTCTGGAAATCGTTGAGAGCTTGTTCGGCTTCTTCAAGTGTGATGTCACCACGTCCGACCAGGGTTTCGACATACAACTTACGAACACTGCGCTTTTCGGCAATGGCCTTATACATGAGTGGTTGCGTATAACTCGGGTCGTCACCTTCGTTATGACCATGACGGCGGTAACACACCATGTCGATAACAACGTCTTTATGGAAGCGCTGACGATACTCCCAAGCTAAACGAGCGACGCGAACACAAGCTTCGGGGTCGTCGCCATTGACGTGGAAGATCGGTGCTTGCACTGTCTTGGCGACGTCACTGCAATACAACGACGAACGAGCGAACTGTGGCGAGGTTGTGAAACCAATTTGGTTATTAATGATGAGGTGAATGGTTCCACCAACGCGATATCCGTTGATATCGCTCATGCCTAAACATTCGGCGACAATACCTTGGCCAGCAAATGCGGCATCACCATGAATCAAAATTGGTAATGCGGGGAATGAACCTGGCGGGTCAATCTGATCTTGACGCGCACGGATCATGCCGAGCACCAAAGGGTCAACGGTTTCCAGGTGACTCGGGTTGGCTGCGAGCTCAATCTTGATTGATGCGCCGCTCGGGTTGACGTACTGACCCGACGCACCCAAGTGGTACTTCACGTCGCCAGAACCTTGGACCGTTGCTGGGTCAACGTATCCTTCAAATTCTCCGAAGATACTGTCGAGACTCTTGCCCATCACGTTGGCCAAGATGTTGAGGCGACCACGGTGTGCCATGCCAATGACGGCAGAATCAAGCCCAGCTGAAGCGGCACGTGACAAAATTTCATCAAGTATCGGCACAGCACTTTCGGCACCTTCAAGACCGAAACGCTTTGTTCCGACATACTTCGTTGCCAAGAACTTCTCAAATGCTTCGGAGGCATTTAAGCGCTCGAGCACCCGGTGCTTTTCTTCTTTTGACATTTGGAACTGCACGCCTTCGAAATGACTTTGCACCCATCGCTGTTCGTCAGTGTCTTGAATGTGCATGTACTCAACGCCGATGCTTCGGCAATAGGCGTCACGCAAAACGTGCAACAACTCGCCCAATGGCAAGCGACTAGTTCCGGCGACTCCGCCAGTTAAGAATTCGCGATCAAGGTCCCAAATAGTCAGACCATATGTGGCGGGGTCGAGTTCGACGGGCAACTTCGGTTCTTTCCAACGCAACGGATCGATATCGGCAATGAGGTGGCCGCGCACACGGTGCACACGAATCAAAGTAGCGATCTGCATCTGCTTATGCAGATTTGATTCTTCGCGGTCTAGAGGGTTGACGTCGGTACGCCATTTCACTGCTTCGTATGGAACACCGAGACTCTTGAAGACACCTTCGTAGAAACTGTGCTCACCCAACAACAGTTCATGCACGCGCTTCAAGAACATTCCGCTTTCGGCACCTTGAATGATGCGGTGGTCGTAAGTGCTGGTGACAGTAACAACCTTTGAAATACCCAACGTTCCGAGGGCCCGTTCATCGGCACCCTGAAATTCGGCTGGATAATCGATTGAACCAACACCAACGATGACACCTTGACCCGGCATGAGTCGCGGCACACTTTGCACCGTTCCAATTGTGCCAGGGTTCGTCAGACTGATCGTTGCGCCTTGGAAATCAGCCACGGTGAGTTTGTTTTGTTTGACCTTGCGCACTACATCTTCATAAGCCACCAAGAATTCAGCAAATGAAAGTCGGTCAACTTCGCGCAATACCGGAACGACCAGTGTGCGACTGCCATCAGACTTTGCGACGTCGACAGCAAGTCCCATGTTGATGTGTTGATGGCGCGTTACTCGGGGCTTGCCATCAGCGCCTTCAGAAAAACCGCTGTTCATTGCCGGAACTGCATCAGCAATCGCCCGCACAATGGCATAGCCGATGAGGTGCGTGAAACTTATTTTGCTTTGACCAGAACGACTGCGATAGCCGTTAATCACGCTGCGGTTCACTTCAAGCAATTTGGCGGGCACGTTGCGGAAACTCGTTGCGGTCGGAACCGTGAGACTGCGTTCCATATTTGACACGATGGCCAAACCAGCGCCGCGAATCGGTTCACTCAAGTCTTCGCTTAGTGCCGCTGGCGTTGATGATGTGGCCGACGTAGCAACTGTCGCCGTTCCGTTGGTTGGGACCGCTTGCGATGCAACTTCCACGACTGCTTCGGCATCGGGGTGAGTCACCGCCGCCACTGCAGTTGCGATCGACTTGTAGTCCGAGAAGAATTCCTGCCACGACTCGCCGACCAGTGCAGGGTCAAGACGGTATTGCTCGTACATCTCCTCAACGAGCCACGAATTGGCTCCAAAGTCGGGAGTGGACGCATCGGTAGGAATCAGTGCTTCAGACATCGTTGAAAACTGTACCCCTATTGACCCGTCTGCCTGCGGTGCATTGATCCCCCGATCCTCAAACTTGTCGGGCGTCACGTATCGCGGGACAACTCTCGTTTGATTTTCGCAAGTAACTACTTGTATATTTCTCTTATGAATTTTCTTCGCCCCATCGTCACCACAGTTGTTGCCGCTTCGCTCGTGGTCCTCAGTTCATGCGGCGGATCTTCGTCGAGCACCCCTGATTACACCATCCCCACCGATGCCGGATTGGTTGTTAAGTCAGTTCAGTCCATCCGTTGGGATGCCAATGAATACACCGCCACTGCTGGCGATATCAAAGTCTTCTTAGCTAACGACGACAGCGTGAAGCACATTTTGGTCGTGCTGAAAGATGACAAGGTGGTCGGAGACCTCGAACTGATCGTCAACAAGCGAGGCGATACCGACGAAGGAACGATCAACCTTGAAGCAGGTGAGTACCGCATCTACTGCAGCATTCCTGGTCACGGCGGCATGGACAGCACTCTGACCGTTTCCTGAACCAGTTTGTAAGAATCAAAAAGGGCCGCCCCATTGGGGCGGCCCTTTTCATTCCAGTTCTGTTCGGCTCAGGCCTTGAGGAAGATTTCGCTCAACACGTAGAGCACAACGAGCAGGGCAGATGCGCTAATGATCGCATTCTTGTGATTCTCGTATGGCCACAACAATTTGTTCGTCGCAGCGGTGCCCCCGAACTTGCCAAGAGCATTCAATTGAAGAATTGCCCCAAGGACTGCGGCAACAATCACGAATGTCCAGGCGTTGCCCGCCGAGACGTTTTCGCCAAATGCTCCACCGTTGTAGAAGTGAGCTGGTCCCACCATGAAGAACAGCATTGAGAAAGAAAAGATGACGTTCTGACGACTGGCGAGCAAAGCCCGACGACCGGCTGCTGGTGCTCCGGCGTCTGCTTCACCGCCGGCCAAAACATTGGCGGCATTAGCCAAAACAACTTTTTGGTTCTTCCAAATGATCATCCACACATTGGCAGCCATCGTGATACCAAAAATCATTCCGACGAAAATCGTGGCATCATGAGCAAGATCATTGCTGTTCAAGTCGCTCATGTAGTCCTTCATGTAATCGTCGGTCACACCAATAATCAAGAGGCCGAGGACCAATGTGCTCAGAGCGGCCCAACGGAACCACCACAAGGCACGACGGGCAAGTTTGTCGATGGAGATATTGCGGGCTTTGCCCTCATCGCCGTAGGCCGCGAAGGCTGGCACCTGCACGAAGTTGAAGTAATACAACAAACCAATCCAGGTGACGCCGGCGAGCACGTGTAACCAGCGAGTTAAAAACGCCAGACCGTCTTGCGTGAAAATTTCCATGTTCGTTACCTCCAAATAGCCCTACGTCACACAATAGTAACGCCCCATCGTTACGGACGGGCGAAGCCAAAGTACCAAACAACCTGCCTCATGTGGGTGATGTCAGCAGGCAACGAGACACATTTGCCGACTATCCTTGCGCCCTGGAGGTCAGTTCCCCATGGCTCATGAATTCATTTACACCTGTTACAAGTTGGCGCGCCACTACCCACCCGACCGCACAGTTCTGGAAAACATCTCGTTGTCGTTCTATCCAGGGGCCAAAATTGGCGTTATTGGCTCGAACGGCTCGGGTAAGTCCAGCCTGTTGCGCATCATGGCGGGCCTCGACGACGGTTTTTCGGGCGATGCGCGCCTGACCCCCGGCTTCAGTGTGGGCTATTTGGCCCAAGAGCCTCAGCTTGATCCCGATAAAGACGTTCTCGGCAATGTGATGGACGGCGTTGCTCCGGTCAAGGCATTGCTCGATCGCTACAACGAAGTCATGGCAATGTGGGGCGACCCTGATGCCGACTATGAAAAGGTCGGAGCCTTGCAGGCTGACCTTGAAGACAAGATCGCCGCGGCCGATGCCTGGAGCCTTGATCGCAACGTTGAAATTGCGATGGACGCATTGCGCTGTCCCCCGAACGACTCTGATGTCACCAAGTTGTCTGGTGGTGAACGGCGCCGCGTCGCGTTGTGTCGCCTCTTGCTCAGCCGTCCCGATTTGTTGCTCCTTGACGAACCGACCAACCACCTTGACGCCGAAAGCGTTGACTGGCTTGAACGTTTCCTCAAGGAATACCCAGGCACAGTCGTTGCGATTACCCACGACCGGTACTTCTTGGACAACGTTGCAAAATGGATTCTTGAGCTTGACCGTGGTCGCGGTTTCCCGTTTGAAGGCAACTACACCAGTTGGCTTGAACAGAAACAAGAACGTATAGCCCGCGAAGAAAAAGGTAACGAAAATCGTCGCCGCACTCTTGAGCGCGAACTCGAATGGGTGCGCATGTCCCCCAAGGCTCGTCAGGCCAAAGGTAAAGCGCGTTTGTCGGCGTATGAGAAATTGCATGCCGAAGCCGAAGTCGCTGATCGTGGTCCGAGCAAACTTGAAATCATGATCCCTGCCGGTGGACGCCTTGGCGACACTGTCATCGAAGTCAAAGGCCTCACCAAGGGCTTTGGCGATCGCCTATTGATTGAGGATCTGACGTTCTCGCTACCGCCCGCAGGAATTGTTGGCATCATCGGACCTAACGGTGCTGGTAAGACAACCTTGTTCCGAATGTTGACTGGCCAAGAAGCTCCCGGCGCCGGCGAAATCACGGTTGGTCATACTGTGCAATTGGCGTACGTTGATCAAAGTCGCGATTCGCTCGACGACAACGCGACGGTCTACGAAGAAATCACCGGAAACATTGAACACATGAAAGTTGGAAACCGCGAAATCAACGGACGCGCGTACGTTGCTTCATTCAACTTCAAAGGCAGCGATCAACAAAAGAAGGTTGGCGATCTTTCAGGTGGTGAGCGCAACCGCGTGCACTTAGCCAAATTGTTGAAGACCGGCGGCAACGTTCTGCTTCTTGACGAACCGACCAACGACCTCGACGTTGATACCTTGCGCGCGCTTGAAGATTCGCTCGAAGCGTTCCCTGGTTGCGCCGTCGTGATTAGTCACGATCGCTGGTTCCTTGACCGCATCGCCACTCATGTTTTGGCATTTGAAGGTGACAGTCAAGTGCGTTGGTTTGAAGGCAACTTCAGCGAGTACGAAGCCTGGCGCAAAAAGGAAATCGGCTCAGCCGCCGACCAACCACACCGCATCAAGTACAAGCCGTTGGCTCGTTGATGAATACCAGTCCGGCAGTGCGCGCTATTCGCATCGCCTGTGCGATGATCTTTGTGCTGTGTATTGCCGGGTTGATCATTTCGTCAATTGCAGGCAATAACGAAGGTTGGGTCTTGAGTATCGGTGCGTGCGGAGCGAGTGCAGCAATTATTTTGATTGTGGTATCGCTCGTCACCTCCACTAAACGCATTCCCGAATTTTCAGATGTTCGAGCCGAGGCAATTGAGGTACGCATTGCGCAACTCGTGGCTGCTGGTGTTGACGAAGAAGAGTTGCGAGAACTCGTTCGTTCATCAATTCAGTTGGGTCGAGGACTGTGAGCGAGACTGATCAACAGCTTGCCTCACGAGTAGCCACCGAAGCCGGCGCCATGCTGGTTGAACTACGCGACGAGTTAGTGGCAGTAGGTATTCACTACTGGGATCTCAAAGACGAAGGCGATGTTGCTGGCCATCGTTACATCATGAGTGCGTTAAATGCGGAGCGTCCCGATGATGAGATCTTGTCCGAAGAAGCAGCTGACAATCGCCGCCGCCTCAACGCCGAACGTGTCTGGATCATTGACCCAATTGATGGGACGAACGAATTCGCTGAACATCCTCGTCATGATTGGGCGATTCACATTGCGCTTTGGGAGGCCGGCGAATTGACCGCTGCCTCGGTCGCCCTCCCGACGCTCGGAATCACTTTTGACGCCAGTCCCGCCGCGGTCGTCCCACCGTCGACACGTGCCAGACCTCTGCTCGTGACATCTCGTTCGCGCAATCCCTACTGCGCCGTGATGGTGGCTAATGCTCTCGGCTGCGATGTTGCTCGCCTTGGTTCGGCTGGTGCAAAGGCAATGGCCATCGTGATGGGCGAGGCCGATATCTATGTCCACGACGGCGGCATGTACCAGTGGGACTCAGCCGCCCCATCTGCGGTGGCCAAAGCGGCAGGACTGCATGTCAGTCGCATTGACGGGTCACCGCTCGAATATAACAAAGAGTCTTTGTGGTTACCAGACTTTTTGGTGTGTCGAACCGAACTTGCCGAGCCTGCGCTGAATGCACTCAACCCCTAGAGAGGGTACTCTTAGCCTGTGAAACGTTTTCCGGGTATCGCAATCGCTGGCCTCGCATCAATCGCGGCTGGCGCAATTCATGGTGGTGCAATTGGTTTACATGCCGAGCATCCACAACTCGCCCGCATCTTCATTGTGATGACCTTGTTGCAGTTGGCGTGGGGTATCGCAATTTTGCTGCGACCCCAACATTGGCTCCTACCCATAGGTGTCATCGTGAATAGCGCAGCGGTAGGCGGCTGGGCGTTAACGCGAGTCGCTGGCATTTCATGGATTGACGGACTTGAAGTTCGTGAAAGTCCACAGATCGCCGACACCTTGTGTGCGGGTCTCGGAATTGTTGCAGCAACAGTTGCACTCGCTGCATTACTGATCGGCGAACGTGATCTTCCACAAGTGCGTCTTGCATTTCCTTCGTTTGCAATTCTGTTGCTGACATTGCCCGCTATGTGGAACGGTGCCGCTCATGTTCACAGTGAAGCAGTCACTGTTGATGCAAGCGGGAACATCATCAACGAATCAGAGCCTCACGGTCACAACGAAAGCGGTGCATCTGTCGCCCAAGTTGCGAACGAAACTGTCGCCCAAGTTGCAGATACCACCGTTGCCCAATGGCCGCGAGCGTACGATCCCGCAGTTGGTATTGATATCAGTGGAGTCCCCGGAGTTTCTGTTGACCAAGAACTTCGAGCACGCGACTTGATTGAACAATCTTTGAAACTCCTTCCCCAGTGGGCCGATACCGCTACCGCAATTGCGGGCGGTTGGAATTCAATCGGCGATGCATCAACTGGCTTTGAGCACTACATCAATCGACGCCTGATTGAGGACGACAAATTCCTTGATCCTTCGGCCCCCGAATCTCTTGTGTACAAAGTTGATGGCAACAAGCGCACGCTTGTATCCGCCATGTTTATCGCCAAAACCGGAGTCGCCATCGATGACCCGGAACTGCTTGATTTTGCTGGCAACTTGATGCAGTGGCATATCCACGACAATTTGTGTTGGAAACTCAAGAACGGCACCTCGGTCATCGCCGGAATCACCGACGCCGCCGGAAATTGCCCGGCTGGATCGGTGCGTGCTGGCGCAGGCAACGCAATGGTCCATGTATGGATTGCGCCTCATCCATGCGGACCGTTTGCTGCCCTCGAGGGCAACGGCGCGGGACGCGCTGACGTCAGCGATGCTGAACGAGTTGATATGTGTCACGAATCGCATGCCCACCCGGATGATTCGTCAACAACCTCAGCAGTAGCACCGACGACAACAGCGCCGACCTACAACGACACTGGCGCAGCACGAATCACACTCGCCGGCTTTGCTGGAGTAACAGCGGCACAGCAGGCCCGCGCCGAAGAATTGATTTACCAAACCCGCACAATCTTGCCGAAGTTTGCGACGCCAGAAATCGCTGAAGAGTACGGATTTACCTCCATCCAAGATGCAAGTACCGGTGTTGAGCACTACTTCAATTGGTCGTGGATTAACGACGAACATGAACTCAATCCCAACTATCCCGAAAGTTTGGTCTTCGCCGTCGGCCCAGGTGGAAGCCGCACCTTGGTATCAGCGATGTACATGGTTGGCGACGAATACACGTTAGAGACCGTTCCCGATGTCGGTGGTCCACTGACCCAGTGGCACATCCACAACAATTTGTGTTTCAACCGAGACCCCAAGATTTCTGGGTCAACTCGAGTTGTCGGGGTGACTTCCGAAGATGGCCCCTGTTCGTTTGGTATCAAACTTCGTGCCAACCCGATGTTGCATGTCTGGCTTACCCCGCAAGCCTGCGGACCATTCGCTGCACTTGAAGGCATCGGCGCCGGACAGATTAAGCCTGGCGAAGAACGCTTGTGCGATGAAGTCCACTCGCACGGCTGATACTTCGCTGCGCTACAAATACCCAAACGAATCCAACTGCACTGATCCCTAATTGATCTTCAAGGTACGAAACCGATGGGCCAAGCAAGGACAGGGCTATGCCCATCACAAAAGCAACGTAGAAATATGGGAAAACTGGTTTCAGGGCATACTCACAATGGTGACGGTTCCGCTGGCCCCGTCAACGGTGATCGTTGCTCCATCAGGAATTCGCACAGTCGCATCGGTGACGCTGACAACGCACGGTATGCCTAATTCACGACTCACGATGATCGCATGACTCACAACCGCACCAACGTTCACGACAACTGCACCAGCCGCAACAAAAAGCGGCGTCCAAGCCGGATCAGTGAATGGTGCAACCAGAACTTCGCCTGGCTCTAAGGCCATCGGATCGGCGGCGTCGAGAATGATGCGAGCCTTACCCGTATACGTTCCGGGTGCACCAGACATGCCTGTCAACACTTCCCCAGTGTGTACCGCAACAGCGTCTGATTCACCCTTCAACGCCCACTGCGACAACGGCGGCACAACACCATTCACGATGAACGGTGGTTCAAGTTGAAAGAGCTCGAGGTATTGACGTTCGCGCTGAGCGAGTCGAGCCCTAAATTCATCAGGTTGAGCAACGAATGCATCAAGTTCGTCAGCAAGCAACATGCAGATCTGCGATGTGCTGAAACCAGTACGCGCCGCCAATGCAAATGCGGCCATTCGAACTTCGTGCACAACTTTGATGATGTTGGTCTTGGCGCGTTCACGACCAGCCAAATACAGGTGCGCTGATTTCAAGGCCATCTCAAATTGCGCCAATGCTTCAGGATCTGCCGCTAAGGCTTCACGCACTCGCTTTTCAGCAGCTCGACGAAGTTCGGCGTTCTTTTCGTTACGAATGACGGGGCTTTCACTATTGGCGGCTCCACGCATCGTGTCAATCAAAGACGTCACCAGTGTCGGTTTGGTTTCCCATGTATCTGAACGAATATCCCATTCGTTCGGCCCACGACTTCCGAATTCACGAATAAATGCTGCGAACTTTTCGGCATATTCTCTTGAATCTTTTGCCGAGCGCGAGAGTTCCCACATCGCACGGCTTGGGGCCGCCGAGTCAACATCTCCAATCGCTGTAATCAACGTCAGCACCAATGATGGGTCACCCAACGCTGCTGCTATTGCACCAAGTGCGCCTGGTCCAATGGAAGTTCCTGCCGTCATATCTAGGTGGTGTTGAAAGTCGCGCCGCAAAGTTGCCGTGAACGAACGCATGCGTTGAACGAGTGCGACCTCGTCAAGATTGGCTAGATCGGGACGAGATGCTCGGGCCTCGTTGGAAATCTTTTGATCTTCAATCAACTCGGGTAGTGATTGTGCCGTCATCACTCGGCCCATCCATTCACCCAAGCGCGCCGTGTTATCGGCATTTTCGTGCCACGGCTCAGGGATATACGGAGGCACATCAGGATGAGTGCCGAAGTAGGTGGCGTCAATCATTTCGGGAGCAAGACCAGGACCGCGCACGCCAAACAAACGCGCTGTTGACGCATTGATGAAGAGATAGCCACCAAAGAGCCCGACCACTTCAGGGCGGCGAGCATCCATCTCATGCTCGCTAAACGTACCAACATCAATTTGGCAGTCACGCCAACCCATCACAACCCCGGGCTCAAACACCACGGTCCAGCACAACGGACTACACGGGTCAGGTAAAACCTCACCAGCATTTGCTCGGGTATACACCGGCAGCTTTTGGCTTGGAGTCCAGTCGGTTAACCAACGATCTGGCAATGAAGTTCCTGAGTTCATAGCAATCCCCCGTTATCCATGTGGTCGCTATCCCCCGAGCGACCCACCTCCGACAATAGTCAGTCATTGTCGGCAACAAACCACTTGCCGTACTTACTGTCACACCAACAGGCGTCCTCCCGATAGGAAATCTTTGCTCGATAAAGGCAGACTTTCGATGTGAGTGAATCTGACAAAGCCGGCAAGAAACCTAACGACCTGCAATGGGGTTCGTTTACCGAATCTGCACCCTGGGTCTTAGATCGCGAGGAGATTCGCTGGCTGTCTCTTGCGCCGGGTCTACGGGCTCGAGCAAATGCAGAAGTTCCCACTCTCACGACCCCTCGTCGACTGCCACCGGGCGCACGAGTGATCACTGTCGCCACCCAAATTATTGGCGCCCTTGCACCGTGGTATCTCAAAAAGAAGCGTGGCAAATTTCAAGACACGTCAAGCAGCCACGCCGATGTTTCGCTGCGCTTGCGTCAGGCCGTTGAAGTGCTTGGACCGACGTACATCAAACTCGGACAGATCATTTCATCGGGTGAAGGTCTGTTCCCTGCCGAACTTGTCGACCAATTCAAGAAATGCCGCGATCAAGTTCCGGCTGAGCCATTTGCAACTGTTCGCCAAACTGTCGAACAAGATCTCGGGGCACGTTTAGAAGATGTTTTCGAATGGTTTGATGAGAAAGAACTCGCCGCGGCGTCAATCGCACAAGTGCATGCAGCTCGTTTACTGACTGGCGAAGATGTCGTCGTCAAGGTGCAACGTCCTCGTGTTGCTTCACTTGTCCGCAAAGACCTCACCGTGATGGCGTGGATTGCGCCATATTTAGTCGGTCGTATTCCGATTGCCGCATTAGCCAATCCTCCAGCCCTCGTTGAATTGTTCGCTGAAACAATTGTTGAAGAACTTGACTTCCGTCTCGAGGCGGCAAATATGCTCGATGTCGCAGCCATGTTGCACGACTTGGGCCAAGAGGGTTACGTCGTTCCCCGCCCACACCCACAACTAGTCACGCGCCGAGTCTTGGTCATGGAACGAGTGTCTGGTTTCAACTTTGATGATGTGGCCGGGATGAAAAATGCCGGCATTGATACCGAGGCAGTCATTCGCACCGGAATGATCGCGTTTATGGAAGGCGCCATGATTCACGGTATTTTCCATGGTGACCTTCACGGAGGAAATCTTTTTGTGCTCAAAGATGGCCGAACCGCACTTCTTGATTTCGGAATCGTTGCCCGACTCTCGCAAGAACGCCGCTTGGCCTTCTTGCGTTTGATGTTGAGCGCTACCACAAATGACATCAAAGGTCAGATGGCGGCGTTACGTGACCTAGGTGCATTGCCCTTTGACACCGACCTTGATGCAGTGATTCGTGATCTGCGACTCGATCAAGCAACCATCGACCCCACCACACTGTCGGGCGAGCAAATGGTGAACGAAGTTCAACGCGTCATCAAAGCATTACTCGGTTACGGAGCAAGCCTGCCTAAAGAGTTGATGTTGTACGTCAAGAACATGGTTT
>CALEHE010000169.1 GCA_937876415.1 uncultured Actinomycetes bacterium | reverse complement strand
GGTGTCACTGACATGACGTCTGATTCAAAGAAGTCATGCACGGGACGAAGTTCGGTACTGGCCGACTCGTTGAGGGCACGGAGGCTGGAGCGGAGCCAACCACTTTGGACATAGGTCTCTGAACCATCGGGACGAATTTCGCTGATTGTTACTTCAAGGTCAGTGTCGGCGGCTTCTGTTGAAATCCATAGGTCAGCCGATCCTGGTCCGATGATGACGGTGTCCTCAGTTAAAGCGGCCGTCGTAAAAACTGCGGCCGTGCCTTCAGGGTTGCGTACCCAATTCCACTTGATATTGGCATCCCAAATACTTCCTTCGCCTCCGAAGAATGTCTCTGGAGTTGCCGTGGGATCGGCGGTGTAGTCGGTGCTGCTGGTTTGTGCGACGTCAGAACCAAGGGTTCCGTTATCGCCCAAGTTGAAGCGAACTGCTTGTGCTTCGGGAATCGGCCACGCCGAGAAATCGGCACGCCAACGATTGAGCGGTGTGCCCGGTGCCTGACCATCTGCAGCGCCCTCTTCAAACAAGATGCGAACAGACGGTTCGTTTTCGAAAATTTCAAGGGCTTCCTCAAAAGTCATTCCGATAAAACGATTCTCTTGCACGATTGGTGTGGCCACTCCAAAAATACCTGGTGTCAAAATGGTGGCGATCAGGCCAGCGGCAGTGAGATCAGGAACTTTCTTTGCAACATACAGACTCAAGAACTCGGCGTAACGAGGAAATACAGCCGGTCCAAGTGATTCGGTGTGTAAACCATTCACCAAAGTGGTGTACATGTGTGGTGTGCCTGTGAACTTGTCAATGAAAGCGGGGAAGTGTCCACCAGTTTGTTCGTCTTGCCAAGCGCCAGACAAGAAAACTGGAACATTGATTTTGTCGACAAACATTGATGGGTTGATGGAGTCTCCAACCTCGGGAGCGTAGAACACGTTGTCATTGATTTCGCTGATGAGGTCGGGGTTTTGCAAACGCAACTTTTGGTTGTTGGCACACTCCTTATCGCCCGAATCTGCCATCTCTTTTGACCATGCCTGGCCATAGACGGCGGCACTGTCCATACGTTCTTTCGTCCACCTCACAGCAAATCCGGTGTTCAAAATTCCGCCCGGACGAAGTGTGCTTCGAGCGCTGTCATCAAGGACTGAGAGTGGAGTGATGGCAGCGAGGCTCGGCGGCTGGGTGGCGGCCACGAAAAGCTGGCTGATGCCTGGATAGCTAATGCCGACCATGCCGACTTCGTTATCGAGTACCCACGGTTGAGCGGCGATGGCTTCAATAGCGTCGTAGCCATCAAGCGATTGAGATTCTTCGAAGTAACGGAAAGATCCGCCGGAGCAACCAGTGCCGCGCATGTTGACGGCGACATAGGCATATCCGAGAGTCGTGAAGAGTTGACCAAATGTGGTGTCGTTGGGGTTGCTTGGTGCATATCCCGAGTATTCGACAACCGTGGGGTACGGGCCGTCTTCAACCTTGCCGGGGAACATGACGTTGATGGAAAGGGTGGTTCCGTCACGAGCGGTCAAATATCCGAAGCCCGGGGCTGGGAGTTCTTGTTCGGAATAGAAACTTTGCTCGGGAATGAATGTGGCGTCATAGACCACGACTTCGGCGCTGGCAGCCGACAGGTCGGCATTCACGACCTTGTACAAACCAACTTCAAGACCGCGAGCCAAGAACGAGCCTTGTTCATCGGTCGTGCCTTCAGCCGCGATGGTTCCGTCTTCGGCTTGGATCTGCAGATCAGTGCCAGGTTCGGCGTCAATGACCGCAATCTGATGGGCGCCAGGACGGACCGTATATGTCGCCAGCGGAAGTGGGGCCAGCGTGGTGCTGGCCTCAGTTGATGGTGCATCGGTGGTGCTCGAACCGCTATCGCTCGAGCAAGCGGCAAGTGTGACAATCGATGCGAAGGCGACGGTGACGCCCAAAATACGACGAGTGGTAAGTGACATTGGTTCCTCCCCAGGTAACTCATTCGACCTTAGAGCCTCGATATCGGGCACAATGGGGTCGTGACTCAAGAAAACATCGCGATCCCAGACCGAGAGACCATGATTGGTGATGTTGGCCGACTTGTTGAAATTGAGTCGCCGTCTCTAGATATTGAAGCCGTCACGCAGAGCGCGCATGAATTGGCATCATTAATGCAGCAGCGTCTGGGCTCTTCGGCATCATTGATTGATTCAGTCGCCGGCCCTCATGTGCACTGGGTTGGTGGCGGCGAACCAAAAGTTTTGATTGTTGGGCACCATGACACGGTGTTCCCGAAAGGCGCGCTCGCGGCTCGTCCATTTACGGTTGACGGAGATAGAGCGACTGGACCAGGAATTTTTGATATGAAAGCCGGAATCGTGCAAGCGATTCATGGTGTTGCTGCGCTTGATGACAAATCCGGTGTAGAGATTTTGATCACCTCTGATGAAGAAGTCGGTTCGTTTCATTCGCGCGATTTGATTATTGAACGAGCGAAGGCTTGCGGTGCAGTTTTAGTTTTGGAACCGAGCGCAGATGGTGGTGCGTTAAAGACGGCGCGTAAGGGAACGGGAACATTTGAGCTGCAGGTTCATGGCCGAGCATCGCACGCGGGTCTTGAACCAGAAAAAGGTGTCAACGCGCTAGTTGAGGCTTCATCACAAGTTTTGCGAATCAACACATTTGGAAATGCCGATGCAGGTACGACGGTGACACCGACGGTTGCAGCCGTTGGAACGGCAGACAATGTGGTGCCAGCGCTCGCAAAGATTTTGATTGATGTGCGCGTCGTTGAAGCGGCCGAACGTGAACGTGTCGAAGGACTCATGAATTCGTTGGCGGTTGAAAATCCGCAAGCACGCCTTGAAATCAAAGGTGGCTTTAATCGACCGCCGATGCCGCCGACAGCTTCAACGTGGTTGTTTCCGTTGGCCGTTGAGGTAGCCCGTGATTTAGGGATGCCCGAACTACAGGGTGTCGCGGTAGGCGGAGGATCTGATGGAAACTTCACGGCTGCGGCCGGTGTTGCGACTCTTGATGGACTCGGGGCAGTTGGTGGAGGAGCGCATGCGGATCACGAATGGGTCGATGTGAGTCAGATGCCAAGCCGAGCACTACTGATCGCCGGCCTTGTCTCCCGCCTTCAACAAAACCGGAACTAACTCGCCACTCTGTACTTTTGGTTCCAACAGTTGGAACCAAAAGTACAGAGTGGGGAAAATGGCGCTATTCGAGTTCGAGGAGGTTTGTGCCGGGGGCCAAAGTTCCGGCCTCACGGTAAATCTCAAGTTTGCTGCGACTGTCCTCAATATCGAGGTTGCGCATTGTCAACTGACCGATTCGATCAAGCGGACCGAACGGTTGATCTTCAACCCGTTCCATACTCAAGCGTTCGGGTGAATAGGTGAGGTGTGGGCCAGTTGTATCGAGCACTGTGTAATCATCTCCACGACGCAAACGCACAGTCACTTCACCGGTAATTGCTGAGCCGACCCAACGCATGATCGGTTCACGCAACATGAGGCTCTGCGGATCAAACCAGCGTCCCTCGTACAAAAGGCGACCTAAACGCCGTCCCATGGTGCGGTAATTCTCAATCGTTCCTTCGTTGTGAATTGCGGTGACGAGTCGTTCGTACGCAATATGTAACAACGCCAATCCGGGAGCTTCGTAAATACCACGACTCTTGGCTTCGATGATGCGATTTTCAATTTGGTCGCTCATGCCGAGACCATGGCGTCCACCAATGCGGTTTGCTTCGTGAACAAGCTCAACTTGATCGGCAAATTCTTGATCGTTGATTGCGACTGGCCAACCTTCGTGGAAACGAACCTTCACAGTTTCGGAAGCAATCAAAACATCTTCGCGATAGTGCGCAACACCCATAATGGGCTCAACGATTTCCATTGAAGTTGAAAGTTCTTCAAGCAACTTCGCTTCGTGCGTTGCGCCCCAAATATTGGCGTCAGTGCTGTAGGCCTTCTCGGTGCTGGCGCGGTACGGCAAATTGTTCGCCAACAAGAACTGACTCATTTCGGTGCGGCCACCGAGTTCGGAAACAAAGGCTTCATCAAGCCACGGCTTATACACGCGCAGTTTTGGATTGACCATGAGTCCGTAACGGTAGAACCGTTCGATGTCATTGCCCTTGTACGTTGATCCGTCACCCCAGATGTCAACGCCATCTTCGTGCATTGCTCGTACTAACAAAGTTCCGGTGACAGCGCGGCCAAGGGGAGTGGTGTTGAAATAGGTCTTACCGGCAGTAGTGATATGGAATGCTCCGCACTGCAACGCCATGAGGCCTTCGCGCACTAATTCGGTTCGGCAGTCAATGAGACGGGCCTGTTCGGCGCCGTATTCTTTGGCGCGACCTGGAATTCCTGGTAGGTCAGGCTCGTCGGGTTGGCCTAAGTCGGCGGTGTAGCAATAGGGGATTGCTCCCTTGGCGCGCATCCAAGCCACGGCAGCAGACGTATCGAGACCACCTGAGAACGCAATACCGACTCGTTCGCCGATGGGGAGAGATGTAAGTACCTTGGCCGACATAGGGTGTGACGCTATCGGTTCAGCCCACCCGAGTCAGGTGACTATTGATCAGACGACCATTGGCTGGCATATCGTGAGTAGTGCATGAATCAGGCTTTGAACATGGATGGGGGAATCCACGAAATCCCAGTACCCGCTCTCGCCGGCCGCCTGTGGCTATGCGGGAAACATTTCATTGGTCCCGACCATGCAGCAGTTCTGCAACGCGTGGGTGCATCCCATGTGGTGTGTTTGGTCCGTGAAGGTGAATTGAGTGGGCGTTATGACGAGTATGTCAATTGGTTGCAGACGAGCAACTGTTCAACCTGGTATCCAATTCACGACTTGTCATCGCCACCGCTCGAAGAAATTTTGCCGTTGTATCAAGGTGTCATTGATCGACTGCGTCGCGGCGAATCAGTGATTGCTCATTGTGCTGCCGGAATTGGTCGGGCTGGAACTCTGGCGGTAGCGGTTTGTCAACTTGCGGGTATGCCCCTTGATGAAGCTTTGGCACACGTGCGTCACCACCGACCAGGGGCCGGACCAGAAGCGGGGAGTCAGTTAGACGCAGTGGTTGCGCTTGACAAATTGCTGAGTCGGTAACGACCAGCAAAAGCGCCAACCATTAATAACAAGCCCGACATCGCGAGGACAAAAGTCACGACTGCACTGCCGGGCGACGAGTCGCGATCAAGGACGGCAAGCACCATGAGGATGCTGGTCGGCACTACCGAAACGAGAAATACTTGGGGGCCGTGGAAGAGCGACCACAAAGCTGTGGCCATTAACGGAAAACAGGTTGCGACGACCAAAATGGTCAACATCACTGAACCCCATCGTTGATCGTCGAGCCAAATGACGGGCCGACCAATGATTTGTGACGACGCCCCAACGCAAATGAAGGCGAACAATTCCAAGAGCCATCCAAGGGCGATGATTCGGCTCCAAGCGGGTGCAAGACGGGTTTGTTGACGAGCACCAGGAAAAAAGTTGAATTCGGGCGGGGTTGTCAATCGCGAATTGAGATGCGGAAGTTTCCAGTCGGGGGAATCGGTCACGCTCACAAAAGCCAAGTTACCTGAAGTACATGCTGCAGAGTCAGCCGATAACTTGCAGATGTGGCCAGAGAAACGGCGAGTCCGCATTTCCAGAAACTTTCTTTCTTTTTTCCCATGTGGAATGAGCAGGAGTACATCGGACGGACATTGTCGGCTGCTCACGAGGCTGGTCGCTCGCTCATCAATGTCGGAGAAATTGCCGACTATGAGATTTTGATTATTGACGACGCCTCAACTGACTCAACACCCCAACTTGCTGACGAGGCCGCTGCCAATGATTCGCGCGTTCGAGTTGTGCATCATCCGAAGAACCGTAAGCTCGGCGGCTCAATCAAAACCGGATTTGCGAACGTCACGGGCGACTTAATTCTCTACACCGATGCAGACTTGCCCTTTGACATGGTTGAACTGCAAAAAGCCTGTCGTTTGATGCGTCAAAACGAGGCCGACATCATTAGTGCGTACCGACTAGATCGAACTGGCGAAGGCTATGTGCGGACCGTTTATTCATTTTTCTACAACGCGTTGGTTCGGATTTTCTTCGGGCTCAAAATTCGCGATGTGAACTTTGCCTTCAAAATGTGCCGTGGACGAATCTTTGAACACATCTCGCTCAAAAGTGAGGGCTCATTTATCGATGCTGAATTAGTGATTCGAGCGAACAGACTTGGATATCACATTGTGCAGTTTGGTGTTGATTATTTTCCGCGAACCCGAGGCGTTTCCACGTTGTCTTCGCCAGGTGTCATCGTCAAGATTCTCAGAGAAATGCGTGAATTGCGTCAAGAACTTCGGGCTATTGAGCCCATTGTGACAAGGTGACGGGACTACACGCCTTGACCAGCGATAAACTTTGCTCTCGTGTCTAGTCCCCAGCGCCCCCGACGTTTGAAATCAAGTCGTATGCGTTCGTCGACGTTGCAACAATGGACACCAGCGGTCGCTGCTGGCGCAATTTTGTCAGCAGTCGTTTTGATCGGGGTCGTCTCATCTGAAGGGTCTTCGTCAGATAACGGTGCGACAGAATCTTCCACAACCATCGCACAAGTGGTTACTCCCTCTTCAACGGCCCCCGTCAATAAATTGCCGTTAACTCAAACATATGGTCGTGGTGCGGCTGGTCCCGAAATCAAGTTGATTCAAGACCGATTAATTGAGTTGAACTTTGATCCAGGTATCGCCGACGGCGCATTTGGCGAACGCACTCAACAAGCAGTGTGGGCTTTTGAAAAACTCGTGATGGGTGTGCCGCGTGATCAAGTGACTGGGAAGGTGACGCCCGAGATGTGGAGTCGCATGCAAGACCCGCTGCAAATTTTGCCACGCCGTCCCGACTCGACCCCTGACCACACCGAGATCTACTTGCCAGAGCAAGTTCTCATTGTTTTCAACGCTGACGTTCCCGTTCTTGTCACTCACATTTCTTCCGGTGATAACGAAGAATGGTGCGAGGAAGTTACGATTTCTCCGGGCGAACAAGATAACGAAAACGGGACGGAAGCAATCAAGAAAGGTGTGTGCGGTTTGTCGTGGACACCTGGCGGCGTATATAAGTACTACCGGATGGTGGTCGGGCGACGAGAGAGTCAACTCGGCGGTATGTACAACCCGGTGTACTTCAATAAGGGAATTGCAGTTCACGGCGCCCAGGAAGTTCCTGATCATCCGGCTTCGCACGGTTGCATTCGTATTCCGATGCACGTCTCTGATTATTACCAATCACTCGTAGCCAAAGGTGATCAAGTTTTTGTGTTTGATGGAGTGAAAGAACCCGAAGCCTATGGTGCGCAAGTGCCACGCTTTAACTGGAGGGATCCGAATTACACCACGACCACGACGTCAACCACTGCTGCTCCAGCGGTGACGGTGGCTCCAACGATTGCTCCGACGACGACGACGGCAGTGACGACTACGACAACGACATCAACGAGCACTACTACGACAACTGTAGTTATTCCTGCTGCTTAATTGTTCAGAGAGTCAATCAACGCAACGCATCCATCGGTGCCGCGTGTTACACCTTGACGGAACGCATCGACTCGATCAAAGGGACTTCCAAGATCAATAGGTGTGGGTTGTGTATCGCTCAAAGTCAATGCGGCTCGTACCGCTTCGTCGAGATCGCCTGGCGATAACGAGATACGTGGTTCTTTCTCAGTCGGCACGACAACTGGATCGGGATTCAGCGGAATAATGTCACCAGCCCAAAGTCCTGCGTAACAACTGCTGAGGAGCAAGCGTGCTGAGCCCGATAATTCTGATTGGGTCGCTCGTTGAGCGGCTTCGGCAAATCCGAGTGCTGCCAAGTATCCAACCGCAAAGTCCCCCGGAATGTTTGAGTAGTACTCGAAGGCGGTTGCTTCATTCACGATGACGGTGGAATCGTTCGGGCAAAAGTACACACCGTCAACGATGGTGTCGATTTGAGAATCACTGCACAATGCTGATGGATCGCCTTGCGAATTGACGATGAGCATTGGAGGTGTCCATGAAGCCTCTTCCGCAATCATGGCTGTCCAAAACAAAGTGAGATCATTGCCAAGTGATGTGAACATCTCTTGATCAAATGTGAAGTCGCCGGGGTTAGGTCGTGATAATTCTTCGGCACTAAAGCCGAACTGCAATGGTTGAGGCTGGTTGTTCTCGTAATCAATACATGGGGCCAGGCCTCCGACGAAGCCATCTTGGAATGCACTCACTCGATCAAAACCCGAGCCATGAGCGTTGGGGTCATAAGACGAGTCGCCAGGTGCATCGCCGATCTGCATCATTCCTAAAAGTGCTCCAGTGATATCGGCATCGGAGAATGACAAGCCGTTAATAGTGTTGCCTTGAACGTTCCCGACCCAGGCGCCAGCGAAGCAGTCGGCTTGAAGTTCAAGAGTTGTCCCTCGTAGCGCATCCAAAACGTTATTACGGGCAGGGCTTTGAATCGCGTGCCCCCATTCGTGAGCCAAAATCACCGCCGTCACAAGTGGTCCGAATTCGTCAGCAAACTCGGGAAAGAGTTGGGCGTCGTCATACACGATGAAATCGCCATCGGGGCAATAGAAGGCGTTGTCTTCGACAAACGAATACTCACCGTAGTATTCGCAGCCAGAAGGCATTGTCTCGTTTGACTTTGGCAGCGCGGCGTGAATACCTCCGGCTAAATCGCTGTACGCACCCCCGTATGCCTCGCTGTACTGCTTGTTCCAAAATTGCGAAATATCTTCGATAGCGATCAGTAGAAACTCGCGGTAGGGAAGGTCAAGGTTTTCAATAGCGACCGTGGTCGTCGTTGAATTTTCGCTCGAGATTAGTGCGATCGGATTGTCAGATGAACTGCACGACGTGAAGAAAAGACCAGCACAAAGAAATGTCGAAAGTTGTAAAGCTGTCTTGACTCGAATCGGCAATGTCATCATTTATGCAGATTCAAGTGAGTCAATAACCTTTTGAAGTTCATCAACTTCGGCCTGCTGACCCTTGACCATTGACTTAGCCATATTGATGACATCTCGATTTGAGGCATTCTCAATCGCATAGTTGGCCATCGCAATTCCACCGTTGTGGTGCTTGATCATGAGTGTGGCAAAGATTCGTGCACCTTCGTCACCCGAAGCTGCTGCCAACGAGTCAAGTTCAGATTGGCTCGCGAGGCCATCCATTTCGTCGATGGGTATCGGGTGTCCCATCCATGTCATTGCAGTGCCAGTGTCATTGACCTCGCTGGCTGACAAGGAGCGAAGTAACTGCACCATGCGCCCATTTTCTAATTGCTGTGTCAACAAGATTTCTTCGGCCAGCATGCTGAGGCGCGGGTGAGGGTCAACGGCGGAGGTGCGGTAGAAATAGGCCATCTCGACTGCTTGATCATGGTGGTATCGCATGTCTTGCAAGAACCCGACATCAACTTTGTTTTTGTCTGGGGTAGCAGCTGCGTCGCCGAAGTAGTAGCCAACACCAATTCCGAGGATCAACATTGAAAGGCCGAGCGCAAGGAAGTTGAGGGGGTTTTGCCACCAGGGGAGAACAATGACTTCGTCGTCAAGATGTACGGCATCCTCAACTTGCGTATCCATGTCTTAAGCGTGTCATAGATCTAAGTGCTGGGCGTCACCATATGTGATCTTTTTGTTCTGAAAAATATGTACCCATTTGCAGTGGTGATAGTTTTGACTCGTGTTACTTGATGTGCAAGATGTGTCAGTTCGTTTTGGCGGCATTGTTGCGCTTGATGGATTGACTTTTGTCATTAAAGAAGGGGACATTTGCGGTTTGATCGGCCCTAATGGGGCTGGTAAGACGACGATGTTCAATGTCGTGAGTCGGATTTACGATCCGTTCGAGGGTCGAATCTTATTTGATGGTCACGATCTGTTGTCAGTGCCCGCTCATCGCATCGCTGAACTTGGTATTGCCAGAACGTTTCAGAACTTGGCCTTGTTTCCAACGATGACATTGTTGGAAAATGTCATGGTTGGAGCGCATAGTCAAGGTTCGGTTAGTTTCGTCCGGGCGATCACTCGAATCGGCGTTCAAAAGGAGAATCGACGTATACGTGATGTCTCCTATGACTTGTTGCGCAGTTTGAATCTTGAAAAATTCGCTCACCATCCCGCAATGGGATTGCCTTTTGGCACATTGAAGAGACTCGAGATTGCTCGTGCTCTCGCTGCTGCTCCGCGATTCTTGCTACTAGACGAGCCTGCCGCAGGTTTAACCCATTCAGAAGTTGACGAACTTGCTGACACGATTGTGGCTATTCGTGACAAGTTCAAATTGACGGTGTTATTGGTTGAACACCATATGTCAATGGTCATGAAAATTTCTGATCAAGTAGTTGCCATGGAGTTCGGTCGCAAGATTGCTGAAGGAACTCCGAGCCAAGTTCAAAGTGACGAGAACGTGATTCGTGCCTATTTGGGCGGTGAAGTATGACCTTTTTGAAGACTGTTGGTTTGCGAGCAAGTTACGGACAAGTGGATGTTTTGCTGGGCATTGATATCGATGTGAACGAAGGTGAAATGGTTGTGGTGCTCGGTGCCAATGGCGCAGGGAAGACCACAACAATGCGTGCGGTGTCTGGAACAATTGCGCGCAGCGGTTCGGTTATCTTTGACGGCCAAGAAATAGTGTCTCAAAGTGCCGAATCTATAGTTCGGCTCGGGGTTGCTCATGTGCCGCAAGGGCGAGGCACCTTTTCAGAACTGACGGTTGAAGAGAATCTGCGGATTGGTGCATATATTCGAAAGGATTCAATTGAAAGCGATATCGCTCGTTGGTACAAAACATTTCCCCGCCTAGAAGAGCGCCAAAATCAACGTGCCGGAAGTTTGTCTGGTGGCGAACAACAAATGTTGGCCATTGCCCGTGCCCTCATGAGCCGTCCCCGACTTTTGTTGTGTGATGAACCAAGTCTTGGGCTCGCTCCGCTTATTACTCAGGAACTGTTTGAAGTTTTGAAGAATCTCAATGAGCAGGATGGATTGTCGGTTTTGTTGGTCGAACAAAATGCCAACTTGGCTTTAAAAGTGGCGAGCAGGGTGTACCTCCTTGAAACTGGTCAGGTCGTTGCTTCGGGAAGCGCAGAAGCAATCGCTGGTGACGAGCGCATCAGGAAGGCATACCTCGGGGGCTGACATGGAACGACTTCTGCAGTACGTATTTGATGGTCTGTCGTTCGGAGCGATTTATGCGCTTGTGGCGCTGGGGTTAGTGGTCGTCTTTCGTGGCACCGGACATCTCAACTTTGCACAAGGTGAAATGGCGATGTTTTGTACGTTCATTATTTGGCAAATCAACGACTGGGGAGTGCCGCTCATTTTGGCGGTCATCATCGGTATGGTTTTTGGTTTTGTGCTTGGAGCCGGAACCGAGGCAACAGTGATTCGAGCAGTTGCGAAGAAATCAGCAGGTGGCGTTTTCGTAGTTTCCATTGCATTATTTTTGGGTTTGAACTCATTGGCCACCATGATTTGGGATCGTGCCGAGGGTTACACGATGGGAAGTTTATTCCCGAACCAACCCTTTGATTTTGTGCGTATCTTGGGAGCCGAGTGGCGTTACAAATTCATTGGCGTACTTGCCGTTGCGTTGGCACTCATGGGTCTTTTGTTCTTGCTCTTCTCCAAAACAAAATTTGGATTAGCGATGCGATCAGTTGCCAGCAATCCTGACTCTGCCCGTCTCGTCGGCGTTCCTTCAGGGGTGGTTCTCGCATCTTCTTGGGGTATCGCCGCCGCGATGGGGGCACTGTCAGGGGCATTAGTTGGTGGCATCAACGGCCAACTCACACCCAGTTTGATGTTCTCGGTATTCATCTATGCGTCGGCGGCTGCCACATTGGGTGGGCTCGATAGTCCTGGTGGGGCAGTGATTGCGGGGTTGTCAATCGGTGTTGGTGAACAGTTGGTCGCGGGGTATATCCCGGGATGGATTGGGCAAGATCTCAAACTTTCGGTGGCTTTGATTTTGATCTTTGTGGTTTTGTTGGTTAAGCCATCTGGCTTGTTTGGTTCGCTCAAAGTGGAACGGGTGTGATCGCAACATGCTGAAGATCAAAGAAGGTTCACTGCAACATTGGGCTTTGCGTATCGTTGGCTTTACGTTTTTGGCATTGATCGTTGTGTACATCCCGACGCAGTCTGAAACTGCCCGCATCGGACAATTCACGTCGGCATTTACATTGATCATCGCCGCGATGTCGCTCAATATGGTTCTTGGGTTTACCGGGCAAATCTCGTTGGGGCATTCGGCCTTTTTTGGAATTGGTGGATATACGGCAGCCATATTGATTCGTGATCACGGTTGGAGTCCGGGCTATACGTTCTATGCGGCTGCGGTCATCGCTTTCGTTGTGGGCTGCTTAATTGGGCTGCCAGTTTTGAGAATTCGTGGCTCTTATTTGGCGCTTGTGACTTTGGCAGTTGCGGTTTTGTTTCCTACTTTGTTGCGTTGGAAAAAACTTGAGTGGTTGACTGATGGTGCCAAGGGAATTGACAGCGTGAAATACGATGAACTGCCCGTGTGGCCAATTCTTGGAGAATTGAAGGGCCGTGACGGTCGAGCTGTTTTTGCTTATTGGTTGGGTCTTCTCGTGTTAGTGATTGTTTACTTGGTTTGTCGTGGTCTCATCAAAAGTCGCGTCGGTCGTTCGCTCATTGCTATCCGCGACAATGAAACGGCGGCGGCGGTGATGGGTGTCAACGTCACTCGAACCAAGGTGCTCATTTTTGGAATCTCGGCATCGATGTGCTCTCTGGCCGGTGTTTTGGCAACTCTCAAAACGGGCGTTGTTACCCCTGACGGGCATTATGTGACCTTGTTGGGCTCTATTATTTTCTTACTCATCATGGTTGTTGGTGGCGCCGGGACATTAAGCGGGCCAATCATCGGGGGTTTGGTGTACGTCTGGCTTGACAACACCACACGCGGAATCGGCACCGATTCCACCGGGGTATTGGGATTTCTTTTTGGATGGACCGATCAATCACCGGCGACGTTGATTCTGGGTCTGGCTCTCATTGTGATCATGTTGTTCGCACCAACTGGTCTCGTAGGCATTCTGCGGAAATTGACGCGTCGTATCCTCACAGTTACTCCGTCTTTGTCATCTCGTCGTACTGTTCGAGAAGTTCTGCAAAGACCGTCGCGGTAATTCCTCACAGTTACTCCGTCTTTGTCATCTCGTCGTACTGTTCGAGAAGTTCTGCA
>CALEHE010000168.1 GCA_937876415.1 uncultured Actinomycetes bacterium | reverse complement strand
GCTCCCGCGGAAGAACTGACGGGCACCATTGTGGTGTCGGGTTCGTCAACCGTAGAGCCAATCTCAATCGCGGTGGCCGAAGAATTCGCCGCAGCCAACTCGAAGGTCGACATCTCGGTGGACGGACCAGGAACTGGTGACGGATTCAAGTTGTTCTGTGCAGGTGAGACCGACATCAACGACGCGTCGTCAAAGGTGAAGGATAAGCAACTCGAAGAGTGCGCAGCAAACGGCATTGAAATGATTGAACTTCGCGTCGGTAACGACGGCATCACCATGATGACAAACATCAACAACTCCGCTGTTGACTGCGTGTCGTTCCCCCAAATCTACGCCTTGATCGGACCAGAATCACAGGGATTCGGTTCGTGGTCGGACGCCAATGCTGTTGCCGCCGAACTCGGTGACACCACCAGCTTGCCCGACGCGCCTCTCAGTATCGTCGGTCCCGGTGAAGAGTCGGGTACCTTCGCCTCGTTCATCGAAATCGTGATTGAGGACTTCAATGAGGATCGTGGTTTTGATGCAACCACCCGCCCCGACTACCAGGCGTCGGCTGATGACAACATCATCATTCAGGGTATTGAGGGTTCTGACACCAGCCTCGGCTGGGTTGGGTTCGCTTTTGCTAAAGAGGCAACCGACGTGAAGATTCTTCAGGTTGCTGAAGAAGCTGGTGGAGAGTGTGTCACCCCGACCGATGCAACCATTGCCGACAACAGTTACCCGATCTCGCGACCATTGTTCATCTACGTGAACAAGGCCAAGGCCGAGTCGAATCCAGCTTTGGCGGCATTTGTTGATTACTACCTCTCGGACGACGGAATCGCCAACGTCTCTGAAGTGGGTTATGTATCTCTCTCGGATGCAGACCTACAATCGTTGCGCGACACGTGGGACTCCCGCACGGCGTTCGCTAAGTGATGTTCCGCAGGGGGGTGAGCGGAAACGCTCACCCCCCAGTCGCACCTGCCGGGTCCTTTGTGTACGATCAAGTTTTGGAAATGTGTGAGCGGAGGGTGACAGCATGACAGTGGTTGACTCTCCGGCCCCCGTTTCGTTGCAATTGAGCGGTCGGCGGGCCCGCTCCGAGCGCATTGCTCGAGTTTTGTTTCTGGTGGCGGGCCTAACTTCCGTCCTCGTGTCTGTTTTAATCCTGTGGTCGCTGACTCGCGAGGCCTGGACATTCGTCTCACAGGTTGAGGCTGCGGCGCTGTGGACTGACGGATGGTTTCCGCGACGTGGAATGTATGACATCCGCACCATTGTTTTGGGCTCGTTCTTGATTACTGGGATTGCCCTTCTTGTGGCGATCCCGATCGGTTTGTCGGCTGCCATCTATTTGTCGGAGTATGCCAGCCCACGGTTACGGCGGATCCTCAAGCCAGTATTGGAAATTTTGGCTGGTATCCCGAGCGTGGTGCTCGGATTCTTCGCCCTGACGTTCATTTCCCCAGAGATTGTCCAGCGATTCTCCGACGCGGATCAGTTCAACATGCTGGCCGCAGGTATCGCCGTGGGCATCCTGGTGATCCCGCTCGTGGCATCGGTGTCGGAGGACGCCATGCGGTCGGTCCCGAACGCCCTTCGCGAGGCGTCGTACGGTCTGGGCGCTCGGAAGATTTCGACAACCGTTCGAATCGTTATTCCGGCTGCGGTGTCAGGTCTCGTGGCGGCCTTGATTATTGCCGTCTCTCGAGCCATCGGTGAAACCATGGTCGTGTTCGTGGCTGCCGGAGCAACGGGTGGTTCGCTGTTCTCAACGAACGTATTGGGCCCCGGTCAGACCATGACGGCTGCGATCGCATCCCAAGCGGCTGGGACCGATCAGGTCGTGGGAGAAGGACTCACCTTCCAAAGTTTGTTCTTCGTTGCCATGCTCTTGTTCATCATCACACTCTTTCTCAATCTGATTGCCGACCGCTTCGTGCGGCGCGTGCGTCAAACGTACTGATCGGCGGATGTATATGGAACTTTCAAAGCCATCCGACGCAGCACGACGCGGGGCCGCAGTGGTCTCCGACATCACTCGGCGAGAACGTGACATCGCAGGTGGTGTTGTACGCGTCGTTTTGATGGGGGCCCTCGTTCTGGCGCTCTTAGTTCTCGTCGTGTTGATTGTCGACGTCGTGACCGGCGGATGGTCGGTCTTGTCGTCGAGCCTGGGTGACCTTCTCACGGGCACGCTGGGTTCGAAGCCCGAGACATCGGGGTTGTCTCAGGCCATTCGGGGTTCGTTCTACATCGCAGTGTTCGTCATCATTGTGGCGGTTCCGCTCGGGGTTGCCGCAGCTATTTATCTTGAGGAATACGCATCTAACGGACGCTTTGCGCGGTTCATCGACATCAACATTCGAAACTTGGCCGGCGTCCCGTCGGTCGTGTACGGAATTTTAGGCTTGACGATTTTCGTAAAGATGCTCGGTTCGATCACGGGTCCAGATTCCAACGGTCGGTCGGTGATCTCAGCCGGACTCACTTTGTCGGTGTTGGTCCTCCCGATCATCATTATCACCAGTGCCGAAGCTATTCGTGCCGTACCGAACGGGATCCGCGAGGCGGGCTTTGGGGTGGGCGCCACTCGCTGGGAAGTCGTCCGCAGTCATGTGCTCCCGTACGCAGCGCCGGGTATTCTCACTGGCGTCGTTCTGTCGGTGGCCCGAGCCCTGGGCGAGGCGGCACCACTGATCTTGGTGGGAGCCACCACAGGTTTCTTGACGACCGGTGAGTCGTATCTTCCCTCAAGCCTGCAAGAACGGTTCACGGCCCTGCCGATCGTGATCTCGACTTGGTCTGGTCGGCCAGGAGTCGATTGGCGATCGTCGACATCGGCCGCCATCGTGGTGATGTTAGCGATCGTGTTAGTGGCGAATGCTGGTGCCATTTTGCTCCGGAATCATTATGAGAAGAAAAGGTGACAATATGGACGCAGATCTGAACATCGAGACAATCGGAGGAACGAGAGTGACGACAACTCAACAGGACACGATGGGCTCGTCGCCGAGTTCCCCCTCGGCGGTGTTCTCGGTTCGTGACCTCAATGTTTACTACGGTCGGTTCCTCGCCGTTCGCAACGTCGACGTTGACATTATTGAGCGTAAGATCACGGCCTTCATTGGTCCATCGGGCTGCGGCAAAACCACGGTGTTGCGCTGTTTCAATCGCATGAACGATCTCATCGAAACGGCCAGAGTGGAAGGCGACCTACAGTATCGGGGTATCGATCTTTACTCGGCCAATGTCAACGCCACCGAAGTCAGACGGCGTATCGGCATGGTTTTTCAGAAGCCAAACCCGTTCCCTAAGAGCATCTATGACAATTTGGCTTTTGGCCCGCGTCTCAATGGCGTCAAGAAGAAGAATGAACTTGACGATGTCGTCGAATCATCGTTGAAGCGTGCTGCGTTATGGGACGAAGTAAAGGACCGCTTGAAGGCTTCGGCCATGGGCCTCTCGGGTGGTCAGCAGCAGCGTCTTTGCATCGCTCGCTGTATTGCTGTTGAACCTGATGTGATCCTGATGGACGAACCGTGTTCGGCTCTTGACCCCATTGCCACAGCACGTATTGAGGACTTGATGCAAGAAATCAAGAAGGACTATACGATCATCATCGTGACGCACAACATGCAGCAGGCCGCTCGCGTGAGTGATCAGACTGCGTTCTTTACCACTGAGGTGAATTCTGTGAGTGACCTGCGCACCGGCGTTCTCGTGGAGTTTGACGCAACCCCAAAGATTTTCTCCAATCCGAGTGACGAGCGCACCGAGGCGTACGTCACTGGAAGATTCGGTTGATGAGCAGAAAATGACTGAAGCTCGCAAAATATTCCATCGTGATCTGGGCGATGTTCAACAAGAACTTGTGCGAATTTCAGCAGGGGTCGTTGAAAGTATCCCGAAGTGCACCGCAGTACTCCTTGAACAAGATTTAGCTGGTGCCGAAACCATGATCATGGCGGACGACGAAATTGATGCACGTACCATTGATCTTGAAGATCGCTGTATTCAGATTTTGGCTTTGCAGGCACCTGTTGCTGGAGAACTTCGACAAGTAATATCGGCCCTCAAGATTTGTGCCGAAATTGAACGGTCGGCCGACTTAGTGGTCAATATTTGTAAGGCCGCTCGCCGAATTTATGGTCACGATTTTGATCCCAAGTTACGGGGATTGGTCTTGAAGATGTCTGAACAGGCTCGTCATCTTTTTAGCGAAGCGACGAGTTCGTACCTGACGATGGATGCCGCCCGTGCTGCCGCGATCGATGATATGGACTCGTTCTTGGATGACCTGCAACGACAATTCATCCAGGCAATTTTTGAATCGCACGCAGCGGGTCGCATTGACCTTCAGGTTGCGATTCAGTTGGCGGTCGTGGCGCGTTTCTACGAACGTATCGGTGACCATGCGGTTAATATTGGCGAGAAAGTTCGTTTCCAAGTGACCGGTTTACCCCCAGAGCACTCAGGTGCGGCTCGTCATCGTCAGCGGGTCATTGGTGATCCAACCCCGCTCGGTGGCATTGCACGACCTCAGGAAGTTCCACCAACTAGTGCATGAGTTTTCTCGTTGTTCACTGCGAATTTACGCAGTTGTAGGTGAAGGTACATATGCCTTATCTAAGGTTGTTTACCGTGAGTTCATTCGCCCGTCGGAACGATAAAAAGTGAATCGACTAGCTCACGATGAGTTAATGGAATTGCGTTCTGAACTTCTGCGGGTCACGGCGAGTTTGGTTGAAAGTATTCCGCGGGCCACACAAATTTTGCTTGAGCAAGATCTTGAAGGCGCCGAATACCAAATTCTCGCTGATGATGAATTTGATGCGCGAACAATGGACCTTGAAGATCGCTGTATCGCATTAATGGCATTGCATGCACCGGTGGCCAGCGAACTCCGTCACGCCGTCACGATTATGAAAATGGCGGCCGACATTGAGCGATCGGCAGATCTAGTTGTAAACATTTGTAAAGTCGCTCGTCGGATTCACGGAATTCAACTTGACCCCAAAATGCGAGGTCTTATTGGTCGCATGGGTGCCCAAGCGCAAATCTTGTTCCGCCACGCCATCCAGGCCTACGCCGATCTTGACTTGCCAATGGCTAAAGCAGTTGATGACATGGACTTGTTTTTGGACTATTTACATCGGCAGTTCATCGAGAGTATTTTTGAATCACACAGTGCCGGGACAATTGATCTTTCAGTGGCAATCCAAATGGCTGTGACCGCCCGCTTCTACGAACGTATTGGAGATCATGCGGTCAACGTGGCACATTTTGTTTGCTACCTGATTACCGGTGAGATTCCGCCAGCTGGCGATCACCGTCGTGGTGGTCGTATTGGTGATGCTGACTCAAACTTTGAAGGGCTCACGTCATGAGTTTTCTTCTTGGTCTCTTGGTGGGTTTGGCCGCCGGCATCGTGAGTTACTTGTTGTTTGCTGCATCCGCAAGAAATAGTTCGGTCATTGTCACTAACGCTGATTCTGTAGCCGAGGAAGTTCAACCAAATGAAGACATCGAATCGTTGCTATTAATTCGTGATGCGGTGAACTCATTAAGTGTCGGAGTCGTGGTGGTCGGCGCCGATGGAAAGGTGAATTTCCGTAACAAATTGGCCGAAAGCGTTACGGGTGTTATTCATGCAGATGTCCTTGTTGAAGAAGTAGTTGAACAGCATCTGTCGATTGCGCTGAAAGGTGAAACTAAGCGTCAAGTACTTGATTTGTTTGGGCCTCCTCGCAAAGTATTCGGAGTTTCGGCCACCCCGTTAACAATTGGTGGGGCGGTGGCAATGATCGAAGACATCACCGAGCGATATCTCGTTGATGCGGTCCGCACCGATTTTGTCGCCAATATCAGTCATGAATTGAAGACTCCCGTAGGAGCGCTTGCAGTCTTGGCTGAAGCGTTGTCACAAGAAGACGATCTTGAAGTCATTCATCGACTCTCCGAAAAGATGGTTGACGAAGCCATCCGCGTTGGACGCACTATTGACGATTTGTTGGAACTGTCTCGTATTGAGTTTGGGGGAGAGGCCGTGAAAGACGAAGTTGATGCTGCGTCCATATTGGCTGAATCGATTTCGCGAGCGGCTCCATTGGCTTCGTTGCACTCAATCAAGATTGCAATGACCGAGTTGCCATATCCACTCAAAGTTGTAGGCGATCGACGGCAACTGGTGTCGGCAATTGGCAACCTGGTGGAAAATGCCGTGAAGTATTCCGAATCGGGTTCATCAGTTGAAGTTACGGCGCGCTCAGATGGCGATTCGGTTGAGTTTGCCGTTACCGACTTTGGCCTCGGCATTCCAGCACGTGATCTAGACCGAGTCTTTGAGCGTTTCTATCGAGTTGACCGTGCTCGATCACGTGACACCGGCGGAACTGGTTTGGGTCTGGCAATTGTGCGCCATGTCGCCAACAACCACGGTGGCGATGTCTCGGTAACGAGCATTGAGGGTGAAGGTTCAACCTTCTCACTCAAGATTCCAAAGTTTGTTGGACGAGAGCAAGATATGAGAGAGAGTGCCTAATGGGAATGCAAACCGTGCTGTTGGTGGAAGATGAAGAAAGTTTTATTGATGCGCTGACGATCGGACTTAAAAAAGAGGGCTTTCGTGTGGAAGTCGCCCGCGATGGCATGGAGGCGTTGGCGAAGTTTGACATTGTGCAGCCCGATGTCGTGTTGCTCGATGTGATGTTGCCGAAGATTTCCGGAATTGATGTGTGTCGTCAATTGCGCAAGCGCACTCAGGTGCCGATCATCATGGTGACCGCCAAAGGTGCCGAAATTGACACTGTGGTTGGTCTTGAAGTTGGTGCTGATGACTACATCACCAAGCCATATCGGATGCGCGAATTAGTGGCGCGGATGCGAGCGGTTCTTCGTCGTTCAGCTTCTGAGCAGGGTGGCAAAGTCTCAGACCTTGATGACAATGCTTTCGAGGTTGGAGCCATTGCTCTCGACCCCGATCAACATCGGGTGTTGGTGAATGGCATAGAGGTAGCGATGCCGTTGAAGGAATTTGAGTTATTACATTTACTTCTGGCTAATGCTGGGCGAGTACTTCCACGTGAGACCCTGATTGATCGGGTGTGGGGAACCGACTATGTCGGTGATACCAAAACGCTTGACGTTCACATCAAGCGATTGCGTAGCAAAATCGAGGATGATCCGGCAGTTCCAACACGGATCGTGACCATCCGTGGTTTGGGCTACAAATTTGAGCGTACGAAGAGTTGATCTTCCACTTTGCCTCACATCCGCTCATCTAAAGTAGGCGTGTGACCGAGCCGACCGAACAACCATTGCCTGGTCGTGGTCGAGGCAAGAATTATGTGCCGCCCAAACATCAGCATCATTTCCAAGTGAGTCCGTTTACCCGCCTAGTTCGGGTGCATGCACTGATGGCAGCTGGCGAAGCCTCAATGGCGGTTGCTCTCGCTGACTCGTTATTTTTGTCCATCACTCCAGGTGAGGCTCGCGGTCGAGTGCTGTTGTTCTTAGCGGTGAGTTTCGCCCCATTTTTGATTTTGGCCAAGTTCATCGGCCCGGTGATTGATCGAATGCCGGGTGGTCGCCGGCTTTTGGTTTTGTTGATTGCGACGTTGCGCGCCATCGTCATGGTTTTAATGGTGTCGCAACTTGATTCGCTGTTGCTTTTTCCGCTGGCCTTCGTGGCGATGGTTCTGAACAAGACGTACTCAGTTTCTAAGTCGGCCCTTGTGCCTGCACTGATTAAGTCAGATAACAATCTGGTTGAAGCCAACGCCAAGTTGGGAGTGACCGCAGGCATTGTCGGCTTCTCGGCTGCTATTCCAGCGGTTATTTTGAGTTTGATCTCTTCGAAGGCGACATTGATCTTTGGCGCGGCCATCTTTGCTGTCGCAGCACTGAATGCATTGCGTTTTCCGAAACAGACGGTTGCCAAAAATGAACCAGAAGAGTTAGAAGTTCAAGAACTCAGACAGCCCGGGATTGTCATTGCAGTTTCGGCAATGAGTTTGGTTCGAGCAAGTGTTGGGTTTGTCTTCTTTCATCTCGCCTTTTGGTTTGCTGATCCGCAACGTGCTGAAGTAGTCGGCATCGATACCAACGGATTGTGGACTCAAGTCAGATATCACTTTGGTCCACAATTCGGCACGATGTGGTTTGGAATCGCAGTGAGTATGGCGGCGATTGGTTCATTGCTGGGCAATCTCAGTGCTAAACGATTGAACAAGATTCAGCGCATTGAATACTTATTGGTAATTGCCTTGGCAATCATCGGTGTTGCTGGTTTGCTCACTGCTCTCACGTCGGTGACAATCACCGCGTTATTTTTGATGGCCTTAGTGAACTATGCGGCGGCCATTGGCAACATGGCGTTTGAATCGATTGTCCAGCGCGATGCTCCTGACGCCAACCGTGGTCGTGCGCTTGCCAATTACTACACGCGATTCCAATTGATGTGGGTCGCAGCCGGGATTATCCCAGTGTTACTCAAACTTCCAGGTGTCGTCGGATTTGGCATTGTGGCCGGCATCGGATTCAGCGGAGCATTCATCTATTGGATTGGGTTGCGGCAGATCGCTTTAGGGGCCGAACCTGCATCGGTCGTTGCTCAATTGCGACAACGTTTCAGTCGTCTGCGCTGAATTCAAGTCGAGCGAGCCATAATCCTGGCGCATCGAGTTCGGAAAGAGTTGGCAAATTTGCTGCAGAAACATATAGGGGTGCCAAGCCACCTTCACCCATACGTTCAATCACACCTTGAACAAAGTTTCGGCCTCGTTCAACTTGCTGACGATTGATATGTAGTCCAAGGAGTTTTTCAACAAATATGGTTTCCTCGCCCGACTCAAGTCGGCGACGTCGGGCGGCTTCGGCGATACGGGAAGGATTTCCGAGCACTCGTGAACCAACTGCATCAGTCATGTGATCAGACCAACCAATGATGAGACCAAGTAACGCATCAAGTTGCGGTTGCAAATGATTTTGTTCTTCTGATCGAACTGCGCCCAGCATGAGTTCGGGATCACCGAGAATTTTCTGGAGCGACTCCATCAGTTCACTGGGATCGGTTGAGTCAAGATTGGACAACTTGTCGGTGATAGCCGACGGGTCGGGGCGAAAGCCCGCGATAAAAGATTGAACCATGTCGGTGACAGCGTCACGAATGTGAGTGATGCTGTAGAGCTGATGTACAACGAGTTCGCGAATCAAAGTCCACATGCGTACATCTTCAAGCGGGAGGTCCCATTCGGCCGCGAATGTATCAACAGTGGCGGGAACGATGGCAATTTCATTTTTGACTGGTCGGGGGAGCGGAAGGTCGTATTGGCCCAGTGATTTTTTGGCAAGGTGACCCACCATTGAGCCGACGGTCATGCCCATTGTCATCGGCGCGATCATGTTGGTGATGCCAGCAAACATGGTTGCGAAAGGGTCGCCCTCGGATGATGAATCAGGTGGCTCATTTTGGTGAGAGCTCAACGCCGTAGCCAACTGAGTGAAAAGAGGACGGTAGTCATCAAGTGTGCGTTGAGCCCAAGCACCTGGTGTCACCATGACAGGTTCAACCGAACTGGCAGTACTGATATCGCCGAGTCCGGTGATTTGATGAACATGCATTCCGGCAATGCGGGCAAGGTTGGCGTATTCAATACGCACGAGTGGATCAACGTTGGGTTCGGTCTGTCCATCAGTTGCAGTCACCAACGCAATTTGACGAGCGGTATCCCACTGGATGGGTCCTTGGGTATTGAACATTTTCATCATGTCGCCGAACATGGGCATGTTGCCAAATATGTTTCCGGACATATTTCCGAACATGTTGCCAAACATATTTTTAGAGTTGTCGTCGTCGTCAGAATCAAATGGGTTGGGGGAATCTCCAGACACATTGCGAGCATAGAACTAATTGGTGAGGTTTATACAGCGCCGCATATCGCTGTAATGTCGCGGGTGTGACAATGTCAGTGACTGCTCCCGATGACCTGGGGCCCGATGAACTGGGGCCTGCCGGTTTGTCGACTGGCGGTTTGGCCACAAATCTGGTGAAAGTCGTAGTGAGCGGCGGGCAATGGCCTCTCGGCAGACGGGTGATTGAATGTCTGAAAATTGATGGTGGATTTGACGTACGCGAGATCAACCAGAGCACCGATGTCATTGGTGAACCTCTTGATGTGTTCATCCATCTCGCACCTGGCGACCATGACGCCCTTGTTGAACGTCGGCGCAGTGCTGTCATCGGAACTCCCGAATTATTACAAGCAGCAACGGTGCAGGGGGCCAAACACATCGTGTTGTTGTCATCGGCAATGGTTTATGGCGCTTGGCCAAATAATCCCGTTCCGCTCACGGAAGACACGGCACTTCGTCCTGATTTCGGTTTTGCTTTTGCGCGACAATTAGCAACTGTTGAACAACTTGTCGACGATTGGCGTGAGTCGGGCGACGATCGCAGCGCAACAGTCCTACGACCAGTGCCCGCGATGGCAGCCGATGGTGCATCAAGTTTGGTACGGGCTCTTGCAGCAGGTATGGGCGGGCGACTAGGTGAAGATGATGTACCAGCCCAGTTCTTGCACCTTGATGATCTTGCTCAGGCGGTTGTTCTAGCAACTCGCAAAAAACTAGATGGTGTGTACAACGTTGCTCCTGATGGGTTTGTGCATAGTGCTCGTGTGCGTTCGTTATGGGGTATGGCTCCACGTTTACGACTGCCTGATCGAATGAGCGAAATCGTGAGCGACACTCGTTGGCGTTTCCAACGCGGACCAATCCCACCGGGGCTACGCCCGTATGTGCGATCAACGTGGCTTGTTTCTAATGGTCGGCTTCGTTCTGAAGGTTGGACCCCGACTGTCACCAATGAGCAAGCATTTGTTGAGGGAACTGACGCCAAATGGTGGACGATGTTGACCCCAAAACGTAAGCAAGAAATTGCTTTAGGTGCAATGGCGACTGGGATATTGATCACGATAATTACGGTGTTGGTTGCAGTGAGAAAATATCGCCGTCGGCGATCAGCGTATTGATCTGTTGTTCAATACTTGTGATGGGTATGAATCCGAGTTCGGATTCGCTATGAGTACATAGCCCGACGAGTCGACCGCTTTGATCTACAACTGGTGCACCTTCGGCGAATGAGTAAATGTCAAAGTCGCTATTGTCACTCATTCGTAAAGTAATCATCGCCTGTTGCGATACTTCGTTAATGACGAAACGTTTTGGATTTTCAAGTAGAACAGTTACAACTTGTCCAGACGTGAAACCCTTACTGTATTTGATTCCGCTTGTACGTGTGAGCGTGCGCAAAAATGCCAGTGGGTCAATTGGTTGTTCAATTCGGAGAACTGCGATTCCGTTGTTGGGAAATACATGAACCAAATGTGCGGTACTGATCGAACGATTGGGCAGTCGTACTGCCACTGTTTCAAGTTCACCGAGTGCGGCGGTGGTGGTGACAAGAATCTGATTGTTGAAAAGAATGATTCCCATCGCTTTGGATGTTTCTAAGTTGCTATCAACTGCTGCCACTTGAAGGTTGCGATTGGTCAGAGCCACGACATCAGAAGTATTTTGGCGATCAGCTCGGGGGATCAAGATGAGGAGCAACCCTGAAATCAGGACGGCGCCAGCGATGCACGAAAAGCCGACGAGCCCCCGCCCGCGCCGGCCGATATCGAGAGGCGTCAAAGCCTCATGAGCGACTGCTGCGAAGCCGACCTCTGATGGATGGCGCCATAGACGTTCGTGGGGAGGTTGTGGGGCCGGGGTGTACTCGGCATCGGGGTATGAGTCACCGGCGTTAGGTCCGAAGTCGTCATTCACTGCCACAAGCAGGCAAGGTTAGTGAAGATTAGGCATCAGTGGGTCGCGGTCGAGCGTTCCCTTGACCAGTAACCGCTACGCTCAAGATGTGCTCGTTGAAAAGACTGCTGACGATTGGTTCGCGATCACCGATGAGCCATTGTCAGTCGGTGAGTTGTATGACTGGGCAGTCCGGCCCGCTTGTGGAGCCGTCGTCGTATTCTCGGGCACAGTTCGGGATCACGCCGTTGAGGGCGACCAACTTCGCACTGGCGTTGAGTTTCTAGAGTACGAGGCCTACGCCGAAGAAGTCATCCCGAGATTTCGTTCGATTGCCGTTGAAGCGCGTCAACGTTGGGACGAGATCGGCTGCTTTGCTTTGGTGCATCGAGTCGGACGTATTGAACTGGGTGAGTCGTCGGTGATTGCCGTCGTGTCGGCAGCCCACCGTCCCGAAGCTTTTGAAGCCGCACGTTTTGCCATTGATGCATTGAAGTCGTCGGCCCCCATTTGGAAACACGAAACTTGGGATGGCGGAAGTGACTGGGGCACAGGTGCCACAGCCCCTGTTGATGCGGCGCAGGTTCGTTCCTCCGAAGGGGCTGGCCACTAATGGTTTACGTGTTGCTCGGCGTTGTAGCGATTTGTGTCGTTGTCTTTGCGGTACTCGCAACGAGTCGGCGCACCCCAACGAGCAATGACAGCGTGGCCGATTTTCAACGTCATTTAAATGCACTGTCTCCCGAGGCACGCCGCCAAACGATTGAGAATTATCCTGACAAGAAGTCCGTGGAACCGTTGCCAATCCAAGAAAAAGAGGAACTAGAAGATGGCACGTGACCTAGCAATTGACTTAGGTACTGCAAACACTTTGGTGTACATGAAGGGTCGTGGCATTGTGCTGAACGAACCGTCAGTGATCGCACTGAATCGTCAGACCGGCGAAGTATTAGCAACTGGTCACGAAGCGTGGCACATGATTGGTCGTACTCCTGGTTACATCGTTGCGGTCCGTCCCCTTCGCGGAGGTGCCATCACCGACTTTGATGTCACTGAGCGCATGATTCGTTTGCTGTTACAACGAGTCGGAGTCAGCCGTTTTACCCGTCCAAAAGTGGTTATCTGTGTGCCGTCAGCAATTACCGAAGTTGAACGTCGCGCCGTCACCGACGCTGCTCGTCGAGCCGGCGCTGCCGATGCTCAATTGATTGAACAACCAATGGCCGCTGCAATTGGTGCTCAGCTTCCTATTGACGAGCCAGTGGGCAACATGGTGATTGATATCGGTGGCGGTACCAGTGAAACTGCAGTGATCAGTTTGGGTGGAATCGTTGCCCTTGAAGCAGTCCGAGTCGGAAGCTTCGATATTGACAATGCGATTCAAAACTATGTGCGCCGCGAGCACGGTATTGCTATTGGTGAGCGTACTGCCGAAGAAATTAAGGTTGCGATTGGCTCGGCGGCGCAGACACCTGACGAAGTTGAAGCCGAAGTCAGTGGTCGCGACTTGATGATGGGACTACCAAAGACGGTTGTTCTCACGCCTGAAGAAATTCGTTATGCAATTGATGACGTCGTTTCACAAATCGTGCAGTCAGTAGTTCGTTGCTTAGCTAAAGCACCGGCTGAACTCGCACAAGACTTCTTGACACGTGGTATGTATTTAGTTGGTGGTGGCGGATTGTTGCGTGGACTCGCCGAACGTATTGAACGTGAAACTCAAGTGCCGGTACGCATGTCGCAGATGCCGCTTGAAGCAGTCGTACTTGGCGCTGGGCACTGTATTGAGAACTATGACGCCTTGAAGCGCATGTTCATGGGCCAGCGTCGGTAAACAAAGATTTTTAGTTAGCAACGATTGGCACGATGAGGCCATTCTGCGACAAGACCCAGACTTCACCTTGAGCATCGGCCACGACCCCAACTGATCTTTCGACAGATCCAAGGTCAACCATTCCACAATTCTGACGCTGCTCGTCAACACACAATGCTTGTACTTTGCCCGAGCAATAGTCCGAAAAGATGTACCAGGTTCCAACAGCGGGAACTTCTGAGCCGCGATACACCACACCACCAGAAATTGAACAGTTGTTGTCGATGTGTTCGTATTCGTAAATGGGCTCAACCGCGGTGAAGGTGTCGTGCGCTGCTTGTTGGTCGGCATTGAACTCATTCGTTCCTTCGCGTGCACTCCAACCGAAACTCACACCTTGCACTTGATCAAACGGCACAACATTGATTTCTTCCCAACGATTTTGACCAACATCGGCAATCCACAAATCGTTGGTAATGGGATCAAGCGATACACGCCACGGATTGCGCAAACCAACAGCCCACGATTCTCCAGTGTTCCATCGGCCGTCGGTTTGGGTGAGTTTCCAAATTTTGCCGAGGGGTGATGTGATATCCAGTGCGTATCGTTCGGGGTCGTTGGCAGCACCGCCATCACCCATGAATACGTAGATAGCACCATCTGTATCAACCATAATGTCGCCACCATTGTGATTTGGATAGGGCTGCTTGATCGTGGTGATGATGTTTTGTGAAGACTCATCAAAGGTGCCATCAGTGTTGATCGCGAATGACGCGATCACGGTGTCGCCGGCAAGGTTGGTGTAGTTGACGTAGGCCGTTGAACCGTCGTTAGCAAAAGCCAGACCGAGTAAACCTTGTTCGCCCTGCGCAAGCGTGAGGTCGCTGATATCAAAAACTTGGTTGCCTTTTGTTCCGCTAATCGCAAGCTCAAATACCGTGCCGTCACGCTCTGCGATGTACGACTGGGGTGTTTTGCTATTGCGCACCGCTATGTCGACCGGATCGATGTAGCCAGTAATTGGTGCACCAAGTGTTGCCACGAAACTTGGTTCGCTGACAACAGTTGTTGCTGTTTCGGCGAGAGATGTTGCAACAGCAGTTGTTGAGGGGGTTGTTCCCCCAGCAGTTGTGCTGACAAGAACTTCCGTCTCCGAGGCGCAAGCAATCAATGAAACACCGGCCAAAAGGGCCAATATTCCGAGGCGAGCCTGAGACATTTTCATTACGAACGCTCGCGACGAATGAGACCTTCTTGAACCACAGTAATCGCGAGGTGACCATCGTGCGTGAAAATTGATCCGGTTGCCAAACCACGTGCACCAGAAGTGGTCGGTGTCATCTGGTCGTACAACAACCATTCATCGGCGCGGAATGGACGATGGAACCACATGGCATGGTCAAGGCTGGCCATTTGCAATCCGCTGTCGGTCCAGTTGAGGCCGTGTGGCAAAACTGTTGTGTCGAGCAACGTCATATCACTGGCGTAGGTAACGATGCACGCATGCAACGTGGGGTCGTCGGGCAACGTGCCGTCAGCGCGCAACCACACTTGCTGTTGCACTGTTGGTGTGCGCGAACGCGACATCGGGTCGCCATCAACATAACGAATATCAATCGGTCGCGGGCGGTCGTACCATTCGCCAAGTAGATGCTTATGGGGCGCCATCCGAGTTTTGAAGTCGGGCAAACTTTCTGCTTCGGGGACAACCGGCATTGGTACTTGATGCGATAAGCCCTCTTCGTCAGCGTGAAAGCTGGCCTGCAAGTTGAAGATGGCTTGGCCATGCTGAATGGCAACGACACGGCGGGTCGAAAAGCTTTTGCCGTCGCGGATGCGGTCGACGTCGTACAAAATGGGAGCAGTGGGGTCGCCTGGACGCAAAAAATAGGCATGCAACGAGTGCACGCGACGGTCACGGTCGTCGATGGTGCGGGAGGCAGCCACGAGGGCCTGGCCGGCGACTTGGCCGCCAAAGACTCGCTGGCGATTTTCTTGGGGTGAGCGACCACGGAACATGTTGACCTCAATGGCTTCAAGGTCAAGAAGGGAGATCAGGTCATCGAGGGCTTCAAACACCCTTACATCATGTCACGCAGGAGCGTGTTTCACACGTGGATCTTGGCTAGCGTCTCGCCCGTGGCACTTTTACCCTTGAACCCAGACGAACTCCTCTCAACCACCCGCGCCGTACGTAAGCGCCTCGATTTTGACAAACCGGTCCCGGACGAATTGATCCGTGAGTGCGTGTCACTAGCCATGCAGTCGCCGTCGGGCTCGAACAGCATGACGATGCAATTCATCATCGTGAAGGACGAAGCCAAGCGCAAGGCCATCGGTGCCGTGTACCGCGAGTGTTTCTCGCAGTATCAGGCCATGGACGGCGTGTACATCCGTACCATCGACAAAGGTGACGCAGTGCTGAACCAGCAGCAGCAGCGTTCGGCTGACTCGGCTGACTATCTGGGCGACCATATGGGCGACGCTCCGGTGTTGGTGATCCCGTGCAACGTGGGTGGCCGTACCGAAGCCGCTGGCGGTCTTGGCATGATGGCTTCATCGGTCATGGCAAATATTTTGCCGGCCATGTGGAGCTTCATGTTGGCTGCTCGTGCCCGTGGCATGGGAACCGCCTGGACCACGGTTCACCTCATGATGGAACAGCAAGTTGCTGACATCTTGGGCATTCCGTTCGACACCGTGCAGCAGGTCTGCTTGTCTCCATTGGCATTCACCAAGGGAACCGATTTCAAAGCGGCTATTCGTCCCGACGCAGAAACGATCATCCACTGGGATAAGTGGTGATTTCTGCGCAACTGCGCGAATTAGCTCTGGCCACAACTGGCTTTATGCCCGTTGATGAAGGTGATGCATTACATGAAGCGGCACTTGCTGCGGCGCATTCGTTGCCTGGTTTGCCGTTGCTTGAAGTTGGTTCGTATTGCGGACGTTCAACGATTTGGTTAGGTGATGCGGCTCGTCAAGCAGACACGGTTCTTTTCGCAGTCGATCATCATCGTGGTTCTGAAGAAAATCAGCCAGGTTGGGAATGGCATGATGCTTCGCTGGTCGATCCAGTCGTCGGAAAGATGGACACGCTTCCGTTTTTTCGTCATGCAATGTTTCGTGCCGATTTAGAAGAACATGTCTTGGCCGTTGTCGGTCAATCGCCCATCGTTGCGAAAAATTGGACGAGTTCATTGGCGTTTTTGTTCATTGACGGTGGTCATGGTGCTGAACCAGCGCGACTTGATTACGAACTCTGGACGCCACATGTTGCGGTCGGTGGCACGCTGGCCATTCATGATGTGTTTCCTGATCCAGCCGACGGTGGACGTCCGCCGTATGAACAGATTTACTTGCCAGCGATGAACAGTGGACGATTCGAAGAAGTTTCGGCGACGGGAAGCCTGCGCGTTTTACGCCGCGTGTGATTCTGGTGTCAGTTGAGTTGGTATAGCCAATTAAAACCGCACCAGAAACACAGTTAGCCGTTGACTTTTAGAAACTTGCTGAACTTTTTGCGCGGCTTATTGTCGGCAGCAATCTTGCGGGCCATCTCGTGGAAGATCTTTCCGGCTTCGCTTTCGGGAGCAATCGCCGCGATCGGATGACCGTCATCGCCACCTTCGCGTAGTTGCTGCACAAGTGGCAGCTGTCCAAGCAAAGGAACATTGAGTTCATTGGCGAGTTCTTGACCGCCACCGCTACCAAACAATTCGTACTTCTTGCCATCGTCGCCCGTGAACCACGACATGTTCTCGATGACCCCCTTAACGGGTAACCCAACTTTGGTCGCCATCGCCGCTGACAAGCGTGCAACTTTTTGGGCTGCCTGTTGTGGTGTCGTCACGACGTACACCTCGCCCTTAGGCAGGTACTGGCTCAGGCTCAATGCAATGTCGCCGGTGCCGGGCGGCATGTCAATTAACAAGAAATCGGGTTCATCCCAAAAGACATCAGTTAAAAATTGTTCGAGGGCTTTGTGCAGCATTGGTCCGCGCCAGACAACTGCCTGACCTTCGGGAACAAAGTAACCAATTGAGATGCAACGAACTCCGTAGGCCTCTGATGGCAACAACATGCGATCAATTGCCACTGGATCATTATTTGCGCCAAGCATGCGCGGAATTGAATAACCGTAAATGTCGGCGTCGAGTACTCCGACAGTGTGACCTTGCGCGGCGAGAGCAACTGCAAGGTTGGTCGTGACGCTGCTTTTGCCAACGCCGCCTTTTCCTGAAGAAATCAAAAGAGGACGAGTCTTGTTATCGGGGTCAGCAAATGGAATGGCGCGACCTTCAGCGTGACCATGCGCTTGACCTTGACCAGCCGTTGAACCTGGATCGCCATGCAACTTCATGCGTAGTTCTTCGCGCTCTTGGTCAGTCATAACGGTGAAATCAAGATTGACGTTTGAAACTCCGGTGAGGGGAGCGACTGCGCCCGTCACTCGATTGGTGATTTCATTTCGCAGCGGGCAACCCGCCACCGTGAGAGCAATCAGAATTGAGACGGTTCCGCCTTCAATCTGCACATCACGCAGCATGCCGAGATCGACAATGGAGCGATGGAGCTCGGGGTCTTCGACGGGACGAAGGGCTTCAACGACTTGTTCACGGGTGACGGACACGGGTGGGGGCTCCCTACTTCAGAATTTGCACGATCAAAGTGCACGACTAATTTGCACTATGGCGATAGGTATAATACCCACGTGCCAACTGTTCGCCCTCCTCAGACATCAGGTCACGGGTCACCGTCTAAGTCGACAGGTGGATTCGCGGCGTCGGTCACGGCAATTACAAACGCATTTGGCGACCCAACGCGACGAGCGATCTATTTGTACGTCCGAGGGGTTGATGACGGTGTCACAGCCGCCGAGGTGGCCTCAGAGTTCGACCTCCATCCCAATGTGGCGCGCCATCATCTTGACAAGTTGGCATCGGGTAGTTATGTCGATGTGGCGGTCGTTCGCCCGCCAGGTGGCGGAGCTGGTCGGCCATCAAAGCGTTATTCGGCAGCGGCTGAATTGCCCATGAGCGAGTTCCCGGTTCGCAGCGACGACTTGGTGCTGAGCTTGCTTGGCAAGACGCTTGCTTTATTGCCGACGCATCAGGCAGAAGTCATTGCTGAAGAAGTTGGCCAAGAGTACGGCCGAGCCATGGCCGCGGCCCTCACAGGTTCCGATCTTGAGGCTGGTCAGCGCAGTCTTCGTTCGGCAGTGCAAGCGGTCGCTGATGCTCTCACCGCTCACGGTTTTGCAGCCCACACCGAAAAGCGCAATAACCAGTTGCAAATCATCAATAATCACTGTCCCTTTGGTGATGTGGCGATTGAGCATCCAGTGATTTGTGCGGTCGATCGTGGCATGGTGAAAGGGATGTTGAGCGTGCTTTATGGCGACGCCGACGTGTCAACCATGGAATCGTTGGCGCAGGGCAATACTTTTTGTGCCACTGCCGTCTGACGTGAAACCCGCGGGGGCGGTAGCGTCTCACCTACGTAGTTGGCAGCAGATTCTGCCGACATCGCTTTAACAGGAGGCATATCGTGGACATTCGTATCGGCGTTACCCAAGCCGCTCGAGAGATTTCGTTGGAGCAGGCTGATGACGAGCGCGATGCCACAAAGGCCAAGGTCGAAGCCGCCTTGTCGGGTGCCGTTGATGTTTTGTGGCTTGTTGACAAAAAGGGTCGCACCATCGGTGTGCCATCCGCCAAAATCGCGTACGTTGAAATCGGTTCTGTGGAAGGAGATCGCCGCATCGGCTTCGGCGGATGACGCACTTCTCTGTTTTCAATCGTCGGGTATGACTCGGCGCGGGTCGGTTTTCGGGCAGACTCGTAGGTATGGCAACCCTTGCCGAACTTCTTCGCCAACACACTGAACTTTCCAAAGACGACAGCGCCCATTTGCAACAGTTGATCGGTGAATGGGGCATGCTCGCCGATCTGTGCTTCGCCGACATGATCTTGTATCTTCGCAATCTCGACGGCGATTGGGTCGTTGGGGCGCAAGTTCGTCCTGCGACTGGTCAAACCATTTATCAGAGCGACCTCGTTGAGTCCTCGGCCAACCCAGCCGAATCTGAGTTGTTGAATCGCGCATTGTCTACTGGCGCGATTAGTGAAGGTGAATTGCATAAGCACGAGATGTTCGATTCAGTTCATGTTCTCGCGATTCCAGTTCGCGGCACTGATGGACCTATCGCGGTCTTGACCCGCGAGTGGTCGTCTAAAACCAGTCGTCAACCGGGCGAACTTGAACGCACGTATCTGTCGATCTTCCAGCGCATTGCCGAGATGATCACCGAAGGGACCTTTCCGTTCCGAGGACGTGCCGCCGACTTGAGCGCTGCCCCCCGTGTGGGTGACGGAGCGGTTGTGTTGGACGAAAATGCCATCATCCGTTACGCATCTCCGAATGCGGTTTCGGCACTTCACCGAGTCGGGATCACCGCAAATGTTGTCGGGCAATCGTTAAGCGAACTTGGGTTCGCCGATAGTCCGGTACGTCAGGCATTTGAACGGTTTGAACCAGTCATCGAAGAGTTTGATCAGACTTCCGATGTCACCTTACTCGTACGTTGTATTCCGATCATTTCAACCGAAGTTATTACGGGCGGAATGTTGCTCATACGCGACGTCACCGAAGTGCGTCGACGTGACCGAATGCTGTTGTCGAAGGACGCGACGATTCGAGAGATTCACCACCGAGTGAAAAATAACCTGCAGACAATTTCTTCACTCTTGCGATTGCAAGCCCGCCGTCTTGAATCTCCAGAGGCGAAAGCAGCAGTCCAAGAGAGTGTGCGACGTATTCGCACCATTGCTCTCGTACACGAAACGTTGTCTCGCGAAACAGGCGAAGATGTTGCGTTCATTGAAATTGTGCGACCACTGATGCGCTTGGCCGAAGAAGGATTGCAGTCGCCAGATCGACCCGTGCGATTTATTGTGCAGGGCGATGGCGGACGATTGCCAGCAACGATTGCGACACCACTTTCGGTGGTGCTGACTGAACTCTTGCAAAACGCGGTTGATCACGGGTTCCCCGAGGGAAGCGACGGCGGAACCGTCGTCGTGCAACTGGGCGGTGGCGATGATGAAATTCGAATCAAGGTCATCAACGATGGTCGGGGTTTAGACCCGTCTTTTGATTTGAACGGTGCGACTGGGCTCGGGTTGTCGATCGTGCGAACTTTGGTAACGACTGAGCTCAACGGCTCAATTTCAATTCGCGCTGGCGCACCTGAGGATTTTGTTGCAGTAGGAATTGAGGCTCATCGCCGCGGCGATGGAACAGTTGTTGACTTGCGTCTACCGCGCTAAATCGAAAACTTCTCAGGAGGCGAACGAGCGAGCTGCCAACTGGGCAGCGCGATGACGTGCAGCAATTTTGCGACGAATGTCGCGACGTTCTTCCTCGGAGGTTCCGCCCCAGATACCAGAGTCTTGGTTGGTTTCGAGTGCGAACTCAAGACAGCTCACTTGAACTGTGCATTCGTTACAGACTTGCTTTGCTCGGTCAATTTGTAGAAGCGCTTGACCGGTTGTTCCTATTGGGAAAAACAGATCGGGATCGGTGTCACGGCAAACGGCTTCATCGCGCCATGAATAATCGGCGGAACCAAGTGCAAGTGAAGAGGCAAGGATTGACACGGTGTGCTCCAGGCAAGTTAGGGGGTGAGGGGTTGTATAACTGACAGAAAATTCAGATGCCTGAATGAACTGACCGTCTGAATGAACTGACTGTTCAAGGTTGGCAAACAACAGATGAACACGCAAGGGGTCAGGTCATATTTTTTCGTCACAGGACAAATTTTTTTCGAACATAAAAAATATAAATGTTCTTGTAGGTGTGTAATTAGAGTTAACTCAAGGTATGGGAATTCAGGTACTCGCTCACCGTGGTGCATCGGCCGACGAGAAGGAAAACACAATTTCTGCCTTTAAACGTGCAGTTTTGCTGGGTTCTGATGCTGCGGAGCTTGATGTGCGACGAACTCTCGACGGCGTTTTGGTCGTACATCACAATGCGACACTCGATGACGGGCAAATCATTTCGCAAGTCAAATATTCGGAATTGCCCGACCATGTGTGCACGCTTGATGAAGCACTTGATGCATGCGTGCCGATGTGGGTCAACGTTGAAATCAAGAATGACCCCAAAGACCCCAACTTTGATGCGAGCGAATCAATTGCTGATCAAACCATTAATTGCCTTGAACGACGTCCCGAAGGAGATGACCGTTGGTTGATTTCTTCGTTCCGTCGCGAGACCATTGATCGTTGTCAACAACTTCGACCGACCATCGCAACTGCATGGCTAACAATTGGTGTTCGTCCCGAAGAATTCAACTTGGTGTTACCTGACCTCGTGAAGAGTGGGCACAGTGCGTTACATCCTTGGGTCAATTTTGTAACTCAAGAAACTGTTGACGCATGCCACCAACATGGTCTCGCACTAAACACATGGACCTGCGACGATCCGAAGAGAATGGCAGAACTTATTGCTTGGGGCGTTGACGGAATTTGTACCAACGTTCCTGATATCGCACTGCAAGTACGCGATCAGTCTTTGAGTATTTGATCAGCGGGCTGAACGGGGAAAAGTAATTTCACTGCCTCTGGCACGTGCCTGAAATGCAAACGCGTTGATTCACCCAGGTAGTCGCCGTCTACTTGGTACGGAAATGGTTCGGCATTTTCAACGATGAGTTCGTGCACATCGTTGAAACATGCAACGTGCTTGCTCGGAGTGACTCCGCCACCTTTCAGTGCGCCGGCGAGTGTGCGAATAATCGCGATGGCTGACATCGTGCGGAAAGTCACTGCAACTAATGGTTTGTCAAGGCCGGCTGCTGGTGACAAATCAAGAGGACGATTACCCAAGAACGAATATGGATTCGTATTCAGAACAATAGTGAAGTAACCGTCATCAACGAAACGTGATGGGTCGTAGTTGAGGTTCTCATTGTCAGTGAGTCCACCAGGACCACCGATCGCCGAATCAGCAGCAACGCTGAAATGCGGATGATGACGATCGTATTTGTTGAGCCACGTATGTAACGCTGCGTAAATGAAAAGTGGATGCCCCGCCCAACGTTTCAGTGATGCACGCGTTTCGACAGTGCGCACGACGGCAGCGTCGTAACCGATGCCGGTATGGAAACAAAAGAAACGACCGTTGACGCGACCAAGACCGATGGGACGAATATTCGCCTCGGGATCTTCGAGGCCGGCAACGAGCAATGTGGCTGCAGCAACGGGGTCATTGGGGAGACCGATGGTTCGCGCAAAAACATTGGTGCTTCCACCAGGCAAAACGCCTAGGGCAGTTTCGGAGCCAGCAACACCGGTCGCGACTTCATTGAGAGTGCCATCGCCACCAAACGAAATCACCAGATCAATTCCCCGGTGGGCGGCGTCTTGGGCAAATCGGGTGGCATGGCCACGGCGATTGGTCTCAACGATCTGGACATCGTGTTGCCGCGACAAGGCTCGATGCACGATGACCGTGTTTCGCGCCGTGACCGAGGAGGCAAAGGAGTTGACGACCAGCAGAATCCGCACCGCCTGAGACCGTACCAGCCCATTTAGCGAGGAGTTGAGCCGACGCCTTGATGGGTAGGTCGGGAGTCACTTATTTAGATGTCAGAAGGGTTGTGTGAAACCGTGCACAAGGCGCAAGAATGGCGAACTATGAACGTAATCGTCTGTGTGAAGCAGATCCCCGACCCCGCCAACCCCGGAGCCCTTGACGCCTCGTCAAACACGCTCAAGCGCGAAGGCAAATTGATCCTTGACGAGTCCGACAGCTACGGCGTTGAAATGGCCTTGCAGTTGGTTGATGCAGCCGGCGGCGGTGAAGTCAGCTTGGTGTCGATGGCACCGAACAGCGAGACCGCTGGTTTGCGCACCGCCCTCGCGATGGGTGCAACTAAAGCAGTGCTCGTTTCTGATCCGGCATTGCAGGGTTCAGACGCACTCACGACCGCAAAGATTTTGGCTGCGGCGATTCAGCGTTTGGGTGGCGCCGATTTGATTATCGCTGCGACCGAATCAAGCGATGGTTACACCGGAACAGTTCCCGAGCAACTCGCTGAAGTTCTCGGATTGCCTTCGGTAACTTTCTCAAAGAAAGTTGCGATTGAAGGCGGAGTGCTCAAGGCCGATCGTCAGACCGAAGATGGTTATGACGAAGTGACCTGCCCACTGCCCGCCCTCATTTCAGTGACCGCTGGTGTTGTTGAGCCTCGTTACCCAAGCTTCAAAGGCATCATGGCTGCAAAGTCAAAGCCAGTTGATGAAGTAACTGCTGCCGATCTTGGCGTGACTCCGGTTGGCTGGGCTGGCGCTGGTCAGCAAATCAGCAACGTTGCACAGGCCGAGGCTCGTGCTGCTGGTGAAGTCATCGAAGATGACGGCGAAACATTCGGCAAGATCGTGACCTTCCTCGAAGGTTTGAAGGTGATCTGAAAACCGTTCGCGGTTTGATGATCAACAACTACAACAACTTAACGACGACAAAGAACGAGAACGGACAGAACAATGGGAATTAGCAACATTTGGGTTTTTGCTCAGGTCGCAAATGGCGCACCAACTTCAGGTTCACTTGAATTGGTGACCAAGGCCCGCACTCTTGGCGGATCAGTGAGCGTGTGGGTTGCCGGTGACGGTGCCTCGGTCGCTGGTGCACTTGGCGAATACGGCGCAAGCAAAGTTTTCGCAGTTGACTACGGCCAGAACTTGGCAGGCGTTGCCGTTGCTTCGGCAATGAAGGCCACGATTGACGGCGGCGAATCGCCCGATCTCGTCATGTTCCCGCAGTCATACGAAGGCCGCGATGTGATGGCTCGTTTGTCGGTCAAGCTCGGTCGCACCGTGCTCACCAATAGTGTTGACATTGAAGTCGCTGGAGATTCAGTTTCGGCTACCACGCCAATCTTTGGTGGCAACACTTTGGTCACGACAACCTTCACCGGTGGTGCTCCGTACTTGGCAGCATTCCGCCCGAAGTCATTCAACCCCGAAGCTTCAGGTGGCGCCGCCGCTGCAGTGCAGGCCGTCAGCGTCCCCGATCTCGGTGCGACCGGAACCGCCAAGGTCACCGCAGTGCATGTTGAAGAGACGACTGGTCCCAAGCTCGATGAGGCCAACGTGGTTGTGTCGGGTGGACGTGGACTTGGTGAAAGCGCCAACTACGCAATGATCGAGACTTTGGCCAAGTTGCTCAAGGGTGCGCCTGGCGCATCACGTGCAATCGTGGACGCGGGATGGGTTCCGTACAGCTACCAAGTCGGCCAGACCGGCAAGGTTGTCAAGCCCAGCGTGTACATCGCTGCGGGTATATCGGGCGCAACCCAGCACATGGTGGGTATGAAGGGTTCTAAGAACATCATCGCCATCAACAAGGACAAGGAAGCGCCGATCTTCGGAATTGCTGACCTCGGAATCGTGGGCGACGTTCACAAGGTGCTGCCCAAGCTCATCGAAGCCCTCCAAGGTCGCTGACCCCAATTCTCCCACTTTAGAATTTGGTTGCTGCTAGGCGGTAGCCAGCTTCCAAAGCGGTCGTTTTTTGCCACTCTGTACAAATAGTCGCGCTCAGCGCGCATATTTGTACAGAGTGGCGTTATTTGTGGGGTTAGCTAGCGGGGTCGTGGGCGAGGAGAGCAACTGCGATGTCGTTATCGGGATCCTCGGCGGCCAGGGCCAATTCATAGGGATAATGACCCCCCGTATCGACTCGGAACCAACGCAAGGCCCGAGCGGTGTCACCCACTTCGTGAGCCAAATCGCCAGCTTCTCGTAGTTCGTCCCAATCTTCGGTATAGCCACCTATCGCTGCGAGCAACCACCACACGCCGAAGCGACCGAGCGCGGCGCCACGCCGACGACCGTGAGTGCCCCCCGAAGACCCAGACCATGCCAACCATTGCACTGCCTGTTCAGTGGTCAACTGTGTCATCCGAAAAGAGTGATATCCCAAAGCACTCATTGCATCATTAACTGTTCCATCAACCACAACTGATGTCGCCTGACCGCCAGATGATGATGTCCAAGGTTCAACCAGGGATCGCAACGCATCACGGACAAATGGATCGTCAACAATCATGTCCTCGAAAAATTCATCAGCCTTGATATCGGTCCATTCATGTCGCCAGACATCACTTGGGGAAGGTGCATCAATTCCATTATCTGAATACGTCGCAACTGGATAGGTGGGTTCCCACGGTTGAAGTTCGAGCGGAAGATCCAAAACATCAAGCACGTCGCCGACCGAGGCGCGATCAATGACTTCACCACGAATCGCACGCTCGTGAGCGATGAATGCCGAGCGCGGTCCAGCGACGAGCAATGTTTGCAAGTCATGCCACGAATGATTCTGTGCAACGACCTCAGTCAACGGACCAATCGTAAAACGGCCGGCATCTTCTTGTAAAACCTTGGCCGCCCACTCAGTGCTTGCATGTAACGCCAAACGGTATTCGGCCAAAGTCGCAGCTGGCCACACTTGGCGACCAGTCTGTGTTGCCAGTTGAGCACGTTCGCGAATACGAAAGAGACCTTCCCAATCGCGTGTCTCGCACCGAGCATCAATCAGTCGTACCAATCCATCAAGATCAGACCGATCAATGAGCGGGTCAAGATCTTCGTCATGCATGATTATTCGCCACAAGTCTTGGGTGTAAGTGTTTAGACCATTGGCCAGGGGTAGCGGTGGCCAGATGCATCAATGGGGAACATACCACCTTGGGCGAGCATTGCAGCCCGCTCGATCATCGCTTCAATTTCATCGGCATCAAGAAGTGCTGCCACTTCAAGTGGTGGGTGATCAACAACACGTTGAATTTTCTCTAACAAATTTGGGGCAATTGCTTCTCCGCCGAACTCCCAAATCACCGTGCGCAATTTGAACTCGGCCGAAAAACACAAACCTTGATCGATTCCCCAGATGCGATCGTCACTGTCAATGAGGCAATGTCCACTTTTGCGGTCAGTGTTGTTGGCAACAATGTCAAAAGCCGCCATATTGCGAAACTGATCGTGCAGGTCTTCGCGCGATTCGTACAACGTGAAGTAGTGCTCTTCAAAACGGGCATCAATGAACCATTGCAAAGAACCAATTCCAAAAGGACCATCTCGTTCAATGGTTGGCGGGATGACGTTAACTTCCATGGCTTCAGACAAAAGATAGGCAGCTACCTCGCGTTGATACAGCCCTGATGGAAAATCCCACAGCGGTCGTTCACCGCGCAGTGGCTTGTAAATACCTTGACCGACTTGATCACCAAGTGACAGCTTCACCAGAAAAGTTGCGTTGCTGCTGTATGGCATGCGACCTTCGACTTCAATGTCGCCGTGCTGCAGTAAATCCAAAATATTCATGATGACGATTCGAACAAGTCAGTTCATTCGTGGGCAAAAGTGGCCGTCGGTGTTGATGGGCAGTCCGCAAAATTCACAGTCGGGGCGACCAGCAGAAACGATGCGATCAGCATTGTCGCAAAATGCCATTGCTTGGGCGCGTGTCATGCTGATTCGTGCTCGTGCCCCAGGGATGTTCTCCATGGGGTCATCGTTGTCATCATGGTCATTGTCATCATCTTCGAACTCATCGTCATCATTTTGTGTGAGCGGAGCGAATTCTTTGAGATGTAAAACAAAGTCATCATTTTCGCGGTTGAACTCAAGTGCAACGGCCCCTAAAACAAATGCTTCTTGAATTGGTTCAGTGAGTTGCATCACCGAGCGAGGGGGTTGACCTTCGGGGATTGGCAAGTGGGCGAGGGCACGACGAAGGTATTTTGCGATCGCTGCCACTTGTTGCTTTTCACTTCTGATGGTCACTGTTCGGGCACCTGCTCGCGCCTGTATGTAGAAAGTGCGTTGTCCGGGTTCGCCGATAGCCCCCGAAGTAATGACATCGACAAAATCAAAATCAGCGAAAAAATCCATGTTCTATCTCATGAAGGGCGAAGATCGCCGAGCGATCCTCCGGTGGAGTTGACGTTGAGAACGATCGGTCCACCAACGGTATATGCAATTGCCGAAACTGAACAGGTGCTGATGACGATCCGTTGAAAAAGATCAATGTGCGTGCCCATGGCATGAGCAACTGCTGCTTTGATGGGATCGGCGTGAGAAACGCAAACAATGACCCCGCCTCGATGTTGCGCAGCCAAACGATCAATTGCTGAAACCATTCGTGTTTGCATTTCGGTGAAACTCTCACCATTCGGGAAACGAAAGGTTGATGGTGCGCGTTGCACAGTTGACCATTCGGGAAGCTTCATGAGTTTGCCGAGTTCGGCACCAGTCCAATCACCGAACTCGCATTCAAGTAGACCCTTATCAATTTTTGTGCGAAGACCGAGTGCCTTGGCAATAGGCGCAGCAGTTTCGCGAGCGCGTTCAAGAGGAGACGCATAAATCGCGTCAACTTTTTTCAATCCAGCGATACGTTCGGCAACCGCTTCGGCTTGTTTGATTCCGACGTCAGCGAGATGCAGTCCGGTGGCGCGACCAGGCAAGAGTTTCCCAGTCGTCGGAGTTTGCCCATGACGAACGAGCAACACCAATGTTGACGATGGTGGGGCGGTTTTCGTTGTCTTTTTGGCAGTCATAACATGTGCCAACCTAGTGGCATTTCAAAGACTTTGCCCTGTCAGCGCTCAAGTGCGATTCGAGTTGCAGTCGATGCTTGTGTAATTGCTGCGGCACCGTCGTCGACAAATTGGCTCATTGAAAAGAATCCATGGACCTGTCCGTAATAGCGCGTTAACGAACATGAGACGCCGGCCTCATTAAGGCGATTGGCGTATTGCTCGCCTTCGTCGCGAAGCGGATCGTATTCGGCGGTAATGACGATGGCGGGCGGTGCCGAGGCCAAGATCACCGCGTCAGCGAATAGAGGCGAGACTCGTGGATCTGTCGGCGAACCAATGGATCCGCTGAGATAGTGATCACAGAACCACTTCATGCCACCAGCCGTTAAGCGAAAACCTTCGCCGTTATCGATGTAACTTTGTGAACTACGCGTTGCATCGGTGACTGGGTAAATCAACATCTGAAATTTCAGTGGCACGGGTTGCAAGTTGGCAACTGCTGCCGCCAAGTTTCCTCCAGCAGAGTCGCCGCCGACTGCGATACGCGACGCGTCAATGCCTAGTTCACTGGCATGAGCGTGCGCCCAACGCAATGCAACGACGCAGTCATTTAAGGGCTCAGGAAATGCGAACTCGGGAGCGAGACGGTAGTCAACTGAGAGCACCGCGTGACCCATTGATTGTGCCAGTTTACGACACACATCATCGTGGGTATTGATACTTCCAAGCACCCAACCACCACCGTGGTAAAACACGAGCAAACCGACGTCAGTGCGATTATTCGGACGATACAAACGAGCTGGCACACCATCAGCGTCAACATCGCGAATTTCGTGAAGCTCAACCATTGAAGGAGCAGTCATCAGTTCCATACCGGCGCGAGCGGCGACTGGTTCTTGAGTTTCAAGTGCGGGAGCATTGAGTTGCTCGAGAGCGACGAGTAGTGCTGCGGTTTGTGGGTGAAGTGCCATGGCAATATCTTGCCATTGACGAGCCTTCTACTTCTTCTTGAGACTGTTTTCGCTTCCGGCAAAGAGTCTTTTGAGATTTGGGACATGACGCCACACAACAAAGGCGCATAAGCCAACACCGGTCAGAACTTCTCCCACTGGCCGACCGATGATGATTTGTGAAACAGGAAGACCGATCGCGATCGCCAATGAACCAAGGGATGCCTTCTTAGTGATCTTTGCCGTGATGAGCCAGAGCAATGTCATCGCCACGCCAAGAAGCGGGTACAGCGCGATCATTCCGCCGCCGGCTGTCGCAACACCTTTGCCACCTTTGAACTTTCGCGTGACCGGGAAAACGTGGCCGACAACAGCTGCGCACGCCAAGGCCAGCGCTCCGGCGTATCCAGCGATCCAAAAACCTATGCCCACCGACACTGCGCCTTTGAGTCCATCCAAGACGAACACCAAAATGCCAAGCTTGCGACCAAGTAACCGACCGACATTTGAAGCCCCCGGATTTCCCGAACCAGAAGTCGTGATATCGATGCCGCGACTTCGAGCAATCAAAACTGCACTGGGGAAAGTTCCGAGCATGTAGGCAGCGGGTATAAGGAACAAAATGGCAATCACTGGTTCTATCTTTATGGCTCGCACCAGGCGAATGGCGGACTATCACGCACTCAAGATTGTGGGCATGGGTATCGCGCGGGCACGCGCGTGAGATGGGTACTCTGCCATCAATGTCTGATGTCCCGAATTACGGTGAAAACGCGCCCCGAATACGGCGCAGCACCTCAACGTCGGCCTTTGGCGCATCAAAACGTGAGGGTCATGATGCATCGGCTTTTTATGCGCGTTTTCGAACACCAGATATCTCGGCAGATGAGACATTGGCAGATCCATTAACGGTCGATCCAGTTCGTAATCAGATCTTCGTTGGCGATTCGCGTGATATGTCGCAGATCCCCGATAACTCAGTGGGACTTGTCGTTACCTCGCCGCCGTACTTCGCGGGTAAGGCCTATGAAGAGGCCTTGGGTGAAGGACATATCCCAGCCGACTATGTTAAGTATCTCGAGATGCTCACTGACGTATTCGCCGAGTGCCGTCGTGTTCTTGAACCTGGTGGGCGGATCGTTGTCAACGTTGCCAATTTGGGACGGCGGCCGTTTCGTTCGCTCGCCTCTGATATCACCACGATCTTGCAGGACGAGCTTGGACTGTTGTTGCGTGGTGAAGTCGTGTGGTTGAAGCAACGGGGCTCTTCAGGGAGTTGTGCGTGGGGATCTTTCAGGTCAGCGACGAACCCAGTGTTACGCGATACAACCGAGCGGTTGATCATGGCGAGCAAAGGTCGATTCGATCGAGCGATCTTGCCAGCGAAGCGTGCCAAGCGAGGTTTTCCTTCGGTGTCAACTTCGACATCGGACGAATTTGTTGAGGCCACGATTGATGTGTGGGAAATACAACCCGAAAGTGCAACTCGAGTGAATCACCCTGCGCCGTTTCCAGTCACTCTTGCCGAGCGGTGTATCGACTTGTACTCATTCAAAGGTGATCTCATTCTTGATCCATTTATGGGTTCTGGTTCGACAGCAGTTGCAGCAGCGCGTTTATCGCGTTCGTTCGTTGGTTTTGACACTGATGAGAATTACGTTGCTCGGGCTTTGAATCGTGTAGTCAACGAAGGTCAACCGCGAACCGATACGGAAAATCGTTCAATACGCGATGTCGTCGAAGAGATTCTGACGAGCAACGGATTTAACAGAATTGTGTGGGGAGCTCGCATGCTGACGGGTTTTGAAGCCACCGGTCGAGCAATTCGCAATGATGGTTCAACAATTATCTTTGACATCGCTGGTGGACTGACAAATGTGCGGCCGGGGTTGTCTCGTGGCGATTTATTGTGGCGGGCGATCGGCCGCGGTGCAGTGATTGCCGGACTGGAACCGCACACTCCCTTCATCATTTTTACGTCGGGGCTACCCGAGAAATTGAGTGGCGGTAACGCACTGGCAATGGTCGTGGGACCGGGTCGGCCGATTGCTGCGGTGATAGACGTCCGCAATCAAGAAGCAGCCCAAAATCACCCCGCCTTGGGTAAATAAACCACCGTAAACGGGGGGTTTTCTCGGCCAATGGTTTAGAGGGCGAGGGCAGCGCGGCGGGCTTCGAGGATTGCTTCAAGAATTGTTCGCGGTGCAACACAGTCGCCTACTTGAACCGAACCATCAATTGGAGTCGTCGGCAATCTGAATCCTGCATCGACAACAGCAGCACATTCAATTTCGGCAATTTCACCCGAGAAACGATCTTGGACACGAACAACAAAAAGTGAATCGCGTTTGGTCACTGCACGCACCACACTGCGTCGTTGAATACGAACTCCTCGTTGCGCGAGGCGCACATTGGCTGGTGCTAAATCACCAGTGCGCGACAACTCGTTGCCCGCAATATTGTCGGGTGTTACCAAAATCGCTCGCTCGCCAAGTTCTTCGGCAAGCGCAACTCCGATGGGTCCGCCAATAGGGTCAAGAATGACTACTACGCCAGTCTCTGGAAGTGCTGAATTTCCACGACGAATTTCAGCAATGTCAAGAACTTCGGTGCCGGATGTAATTTCGTATTCGCTGACGCCACGTTGAGCTCCCGTGGCTTGAATAACTACTTGAAAATTGGGCAACGAAGACGAATCAAATTCGTGATTGAGCTCGACTTGAACTCCGAGCCTTTCAATTTCAGATTGCAACCAGGCAACTAATGGTTGGCCCGGACCAGCGATTGCAGCAACACCACCAATTCGAGATGACTTTTCAACAATGGTCACAGAATGACCACGTAATGATGCGACGCGAGCAGTCTCAAGACCAGCAACACCCGCACCGATCACAGTGATGTGTCGGGGGGAACTGGCTGGTTGATACCAATCGGGATCTTGCGATTCGTGTCCAGAAGTTGGCTCGGCGATACAGGTCACGATCGGATTACGGGCGTCGCGAACTTGGCAGGCCTGATTACAGCGAATACATGGGCGAATTTGATCGTGCTGTCCATTTTTGATTTTTTGCACGAGATCTGGATCGGCGATTTGCGCGCGAGTCATCTCAACCGCATCACACACACCGTCGTTAATGGCCCATTCGGCTTGACCGACATCAATAATTGAGCCTTGCAAAAAGAGTGCTGTGGAATCGGGTAAGACAGCACTTAACGCACGACAGGTGTCAACGTTGAAACCGGTTGGTTCATGAAAGTCAGGTCGAGTTTTTTCAGCAGAGAAAATTGAGCCTCGGACAACAACGACGTAATCAATACCCAGCTCGCAGAGTTCGCGAGCGATTTCGGGAGCCATCTCAGGTGTAATTCCGGCCCACGGAGCAAGCTCATCACACGACAACCGCAAACCAACAATTGCATCAGGACGAATCGCAATTGCCGCACTGCGTACTGCATGGACAACTTGTCGGGAGAACAACATACGATCTGCGTATTCATCGCCACGCTGATTGGTGAGACCGGACAAAAACTGACGAACCAAACTGTGTTGGCCAGCGTTGATCTCAACACCATCACACCCAGCACCGATTGCGAGACGAGTGGCTGCACCGAAACCCTCAATCACCGCCATAATGTCGTCGTGTTCCATCCATTTTGGAACTTCACGTGAGTTAACTTCGGGCACACGTGAAGGTGCCCACAGCGGTTGTTGCGAATAAGCCGAGGAGCCCTGTCCGCCGGCGTGGTCGAGTGATGCGATGACGAGGGAGCCATGGTGGTGGCAAGCCTTGGCGATATCGGCCCAACCTGACGTGCAACGACTGGCAAGTGGTGCGCGCTCGTATGGCCAATCACTGTCGTGAACGCTTGCACCTTCAACAACGATGACTCCACATCCACCGATAGCGCGGCGTTCGTAATACGCAACATGGTCATCAGAGAATGAACGTTCGTCGGTACCCAAATTGGTGACATGGGGTCCGAACATCACCCGATTGGGTGCGGTACGAGAACCGATAGAAAGCGGATTCACTATGGACATCGGTTACAGTCTCGCCGATTTTGGACGAAATCGGAAACTCTTCGTCGAGGTATTTTCTGACTGAATTAACTGGCCGTTGAAACCGGCAACTTCTTTCGCGTCAGAGTGACGGGCTTTGAATGATCCATGCTCGGCTTGGGTTCTGAACCGCGCGAGATGATTGAAAGTGCTTCGTCGGCATCGCCACCCACACATTCGGGGTCGGGTCCGTCAAGTGGAAGTCCGGTGAAGAACTTTGCGGCCATGCATCCGCCCTGACATGCGTCGAAAGCACCACACGATGCGCACGCGCCAGCAGATTGTGGTTCACGCAATGACAAGAACAAATCGCTTTGTTTCCACACTTTGGCAAAGCCGCCTTCGTCGCGCACATTGCCGGCTTTGAATTCATCGTGGATGACGAATGGGCAGGCGTACACATCGCCAATGGGGTCGATGAGACACACCACTCGTCCAGCGCCACACATGTTGAGTCCGGGAAGTGATTCACCGAGAGCATTGAGGTGGAAGAACGAGTCACCAGTTAGAACATTTTCGCCATGCTTCAACAACCAGTTGTAAATTTCGCGTTGTTGCGCATTGGTCGGATGAAGTTCGTGCCAAGTATCAGCACCACGACCAGCGGGGCGCAAACGGGTGATACGTAACTGCGCACCGTAATGGTCGGCCAATGCTTTGAACTGATCGAGTTGCGAAACGTTATGGCGAGTCACGACAACCGAAATTTTGAATTGTCCGAAGTTGGCGGCCTTCAGATTTTCCATGGCCCGAATGGCCATGTCATATGAACCCTCGCCACGAATGGCGTCGTTGGTGACAGCGTCAACGCCGTCAAGGCTGATTTGGATATCGAGATAATCCATAGCCGCGAGACGACGGGCTTTCTCTTCATCAATGAATGCGCCGTTAGTACTGAACTTCACACCGATGCCATTAGCAACTGAGTATTCAAGTAGTTCAAAAAAGTCACGGCGCACCATCGGTTCGCCGCCACCGATGTTGATGTAGAACACCTGTAGGTCACGCAAATCGTCGAGAATCTTTTTCGCTTCTTCGGTTGAGAGTTCGCGCTCATCACGCTGACCGCTTGACGACAAGCAATGCACACATTGCAAGTTGCACGCATAGGTGAGTTCCCAAGTGAGGCAAATAGGGGCATCAAGGCCCCGCTTCATTTCTTCAACTAGCGATTTTGCGCTCACGCACGACCTCCGATGTTTCGAGCGATGACAAGGCTGCAACAAATGACGGCCAACGCTCTGGGGCTACTCCGCATGCAGCCAATGTTGACTGCACGTCGGGATGTGAATTGAGTGATTGCACCACGGTGACGACGTCGGGGTGCTTCAGGAAAATCAGCCGGCGATTGCCGTAGTGATATGCCAACGCGCCAAATGTTTCGGGACGAACTGCCACTTGCGGGTGAATCTCAAGAACTGATTCGAGAGCGACGGACATGACGTTCTCGGTTGCCGTGAAAGCGGGGCTCAGTAGACGCCGCACATGCCATCGATGGAAATTTCCTCGATGAGCAGTTCGGCTTCAATGGCGGGAGCATCCCCAACTACATGGGCGACGGGGGACTCTTCGATGACAGAAGTATCTGCGGTGACAATCGGGCTTTCCATGCATAGAAGCGTACAACGCTCTGGCTCACGAGCGACTACCGTTCTCCTGATCTGATATGAATATCAATTCGGGTCATCGACACGATGACCAACTAGTCACGGGGGTGCACATGAAATCTAAGGCCGCAATTTTGTGGGAAACCAATAAGCCCTGGAGTGTTGAAGAGATCGAGCTTGACGATCCCAAAGCCGGTGAAGTACTTGTCGAAATGAAGGCATCCGGAATGTGCCATAGCGACGAGCACTTGATGACGGGCGACCTTCCGTTTGCCCTGCCGATCATTGGTGGCCACGAGGGCGCGGGAATCGTGCGCAAAGTTGGCGAAGGCGTTAGCTGGCTCGCCCCAGGCGACCACGTGGTCTTTGGTTTTATTCCGTCGTGCGGACGTTGTCCAAGCTGTTCAACTGGACACCAAAACCTGTGCGACCTTGGTGCGCTTATGGGCGGTGGACGCCAAATCACTGACGGCGGCTCACGTCACCATGCCCGAGGTCAAGAACTGGGTCTGATGTGCCTGCTCGGTACCTTCGCCCACCACACCGTGGTCAACGAAGCCAGTTGCATCAAGGTGGACAACGACCTGCCATTTGACAAGGTCTGCCTCTTGGGCTGCGGAGTGGTGACGGGCTGGGGTTCGGCGGTGTATGCGGCCGAGGTTAAGCCTGGCGATACGGTTGCGGTTGTTGGCGTCGGCGGAATCGGTGCTAACGCCATTCAGGGTGCTCGTTTGGCTGGTGCGAAGCGCATCATCGCCATCGACCCTGTTGAGTTCAAGCGCGAAAAGGCCATGGAATTTGGCGCGACCCACACTGCCGCGTCAATGACTGATGCGGTGGCGTTGCTTCAAGAAGTTACCTGGGGAACTATGGCGAACAAGGTCATCTTGACCATGGGCGTCGGTTCGGGGGCCCTCATGGCTGAAGCAATGGCGTTGGCCTCAAAGCGGGGACGAGTGGTCGTCACCAACATCCACCCCGCCATGGAAATGGGTGTCACGATGAACCTACTCGACGTCACCTTGATGGAAAAGCAAGTGGTCGGTTCGCTGTTTGGTTCGGGCAACCCCCGGGCCGACATTCCCAAGTTGGCTGGTTTGTATCGCGAAGGCCAGCTCGATCTTGATGGTCTTGTAACCCGCACCTATTCGCTCGAAGGCGTCAACGACGGCTACGAAGCCATGCGGGCTGGAGAAAACATTCGCGGAGTTCTCGTATACGAGTGAGATCTGACGTGACTCGCCTAGAGCCGTGAGGTTCTAGGCGAGTAGCGTTCTCCCTGTAGGCGCGAAGGACGTGCCACGAAGGGGAGACCGCCATGTCTGGAATCCGTAAGTCAAAGGCCGCCGTATTGTGGGGCTTGAATCAGCAGTGGAAGATCGAGGAAATCGAAATCCACCCACCTAAGACCGGTGAAGTGATTGTTCACTGGCGCGCTGCAGGATTGTGCCACAGCGATGAGCACTTGGTTACCGGCGACTTGGTTCCGCCCGAAGAGTTCTGGCCCCTCATGGGCATTGAAAGTTTCTTCCCGATCATTGGTGGTCACGAAGGTGCTGGCGTTGTTGTTGAAGTCGGACCCGGAGTCACCAGCGTCGTAGTTGGCGATCACGTGTCGGCCTCATTCGTTCCGTCATGTGGACGTTGCCGTTACTGCAGCACCGGTCGTCAGAACTTGTGTGATAACGGTGCCAAGACATTTGTTGGCGGCATGATCACTGATGACACTCACCGTCACTTCGTTAACGGTCAACCCGTTACGTTGATGACCAAGGTTGGCACATTCTCCGAATACGCATGTGTGAGCGAGCAGTCAATCATCAAGGTTGAAAAAGACATCCCGCTGGAGTGTGTTGCACTCGTGTCCTGTGGCGTGGCAACTGGTTGGGGCTCGGCAGCAAATCGCGCCGGCACACAACCTGGAGACACCGTTGTTGTCGTCGGTATCGGTGGCATTGGTATGAACGCGGTGCAAGGTGCACGAATGGCTGGAGCCAAGCGCATCATTGCTATCGACCCAATCGAGTTCAAGCGCGAAAAGGCCATGGAGTTCGGTGCAACTCACACGTTCCCTTCAATGGCTGACGCCATGATGTCGGTGATGGAAATGACATACGGTCAGATGGCCGATCGCGTCATCATGACCCCTGGTGTTTTGCACGGCGAGATGATGACCGAAGCCATGAACTTGGCTGGCAAGGGAAGCACCGTTGTGATTACCGCTATTTCGCCGATGACGAGCGAAACAGCAAACATCAACTTGTTCAACTTGGCGATGTGGAACAAGGAAATCAAGGGAACCATCTTTGGTTCTTTGAATCCTCGTGCCGACATCCCTGCGTTGCTTGACATGTACCGTGCTGGTCAATTGAAGCTTGATGAACTCATCACCAAGACTTACAAGCTTGAAGATATCAACGAAGGTTACGAAGCCATGCGTGATGGCACGAACCTTCGTGGCGTCATTGTCAACGCCTGATTGTCGACACTTCAATGACTCAATCGTCGCGAAGTTCTTTGATCGCGTCGCTCGATGACACTGTCATTGGGCGACGTCGTGAAGTTGAACTAGTAGTCGCAGCACTTGATGCTGATCGGCATGTGTTACTTGAAGGACCCCCTGGAACTGGCAAGAGCACGCTGTTGCGTGCTGTCGCCGAAGGACTGGGTATCGGTTTCGTTTTCGTTGAAGGCAATGCCGAACTGACTCCCGCGCGACTGGTTGGTCACTTCGATCCGGCTCGAGTTCTCACCGATGGTTATGACCCCGATGTGTTTGTTGACGGACCATTAGTGACCGCAATGCGTGATGGCTCGTTGTTGTATGTCGAAGAGATTAATCGCATTCCCGAAGAAACTTTGAATGTTTTGATCACGGTCATGAGCGAAGGCGAGCTCAATGTGCCGCGTTACGGTCGTGTTGCTGCATCATCGGGTTTCCGTTTAGTCGCAGCGATGAATCCGTTTGATGCTGTGGGCACTGCGCGAATTTCTGGCGCGGTGTATGACCGTGTGTGCCGTGTGTCAGTTGGCTATCAAAATGCTGAAGTTGAACAACGCATTGCTGGACGCGGTATGAAGAACCTTCCTGATGGTTGGCTCGACAAGGTTGTTGAGTTGGTGCGTCGAACGCGTACCCACAGTGATCTACGTGTTGGTTCATCGGTGCGTGGAGCCATTGACATGACAGCGGTAACCGTTTCACTTGCAAGCGTGCGCTCACTCACAGTTCTTGATGCGGGCGTCGGACTTGATGCAGCTCTCGTTGCGTTGTCGGGTCGTGTGCGTGTGCGTGAAGGAAGTGTGCGCACTGCTGAAGACATCATCACTGAGTTGTGGAATGAGGTGTTTGCCCCTGCCCCGCAAGGCGAATCGGGAAAAGCGAGCGCCCCAGTGGGGGCGACCCACTAGCCAAAGAAGGTGCTGCTGCCGATGACGCAGTAAACGAAGCATCAAAGAAAACTTTGTCGCGACGTGAGTTGTCACGTAATCCTCAATTTGAACAAGTATCGCCCGAAGTTGGAGAACTTGATGAGACTGCCGTCGAGGAGGGTCTTGAAGAAGACCCTGATGCGATGCTGGCGCTGCTGGCTGATCTCACCGGTGCCACCGATCAGAAATTACGTGATCTCGCCAAGCGTTTGGCCGGCCGTTTGTTTTTAGATGTCTCGAAGCGTGGTCCGGTGTCGCCGCGTGGAATTGGCAAGATGGCAACGCGTCCGTATCGACCAGATGCTGGCGATATTGATCTTGATGCATCGATGGACGCCATTGTTGAAGCGCGTGCTTCACGTCAAGCGATTGACCCAGAAGGTTTGAAAGTTCGCAGTTGGGTGAAGCCTGGAATGGCGATTGCACTTTTGGTTGATCGCAGTGGATCAATGGGCGGTAAGCCACTTGCTACGTCGGCCATGGCCGCCGCAGCAGTTGCTTGGCGTAGTCCCGAGGATTACAGCGTGATCGCTTTTGGCAAAGATGTTGTCGTTGCTAAGGGGCAGACATCAACGAAGTCGGGCGCACAAGTCGTGAATGA
>CALEHE010000167.1 GCA_937876415.1 uncultured Actinomycetes bacterium | reverse complement strand
CGGTGCACATCTCCTTAAGTATGCAGATCGCTGAAGCACTAAACCAAGCACATCAAAGCAGCAAGTCGACAAGGTACTGGGAGATTTTGACTGGATCATGGCTCCGTTTATTTGTTGACATACATATCAGCAGAATACTTATCGTTGCAAAGTTAAGAGAGATGTACCCCGACATACAACTTATATGCGCTGATGGTACAAAAAGCAGGCGTGCCCCATTCGACACTGCGGATTTTCATTCATTGACTAAATCCACAGAATGGAATTCTTTGGTTTACGCAAATCTCTGGAATACAGCAAGTGCAGAACACATCGCATCCCCTGGTCGCACTGTCAGAACTACACGAGCGCATCAAAAACCACAATCATCGAAACTTTCCGGTTACGTCCTTTCTGCGACTTATTTGCCTCGGATGCAAGAATTGCTATTACAACTTCGGCTCGGTTCGAAATACAAACGACTCCGGGTTCTCAATCTGCCAGCCATCCCTGCCGACGACGAAGCCCGTCAAAAATTGGTGTTTAATGAATCCCAATCCAGTGATGTCGAAAGACTTCTCATCAGACTGGTTAGGGGATATCTTCCTACTTCATTCCTTGAGGGATTCGCCGCCCTAAGAATCTCAATTTGTCAAATGGGATTTCCAGATAGTCCAAAAACGATTTTTACTTCTAACCGTCACATTTATGACGATGTCTTTAATGCGTGGGTTGCTGAGGCAGCAGAAAATGGTTCGCGTCTCGTTCTTGGGCAACATGGTGGCTACTACGGAATTTCAAAATTCCCTACTTTCGCCGAACGCCATGAGCTGTCCGTGTCAGATACATATCTCACTTGGGGTTGGGGGTCTACCACTTCGACCCTTGGGGGAATAATTCTGACCACGGTTGGGTCGCGCTGGAAACATCGGGAGAGCCGCTCGCGATTATTGCTCGTCACTGACGAGCTTTGGTCTCATCCGCGATCGGTCTACACGGACATTCCGGAAACATCAAATTACCTTGACCATCTCGGCCTGCTAGCGAAATCACTTCCATCAACCATCCAACAATCCCTGGAGCTACGACGACATCTTGGGCAGCGTGTGGTTGGCCACCCTGTTGAAAGTTGGTGGCTCAACCAGCTTCCTACGATTGACATGGGTGATTCATCGATCCCGTTTTCAAAAATAGTCAAAAATGCAAAGCTTGTGATCGTCGCTCATAACGGGACGACAATCCCAGAGAATTTTTCTCGAGGAATTCCGACACTTATTACATGGACTTCAAATTGGGTGGAAATTCGCGACGAAGCGAAACCTATATTTGCAAAGCTTGCAGAAGTGGGAATCTTCCACGAAGATCCAGTTTCCTTAGCAAAACATATTTCGGCAATTTGGGATAACGTTGATGCTTGGTGGGAAAGTAAAGAAGTTGTGGAGGCACGCGAGCTTTTTTGCTCACAATATGCCAAGTCGGTACCTCGCCCACGGAAGTTTCTGCGCCAAATCATTGTAGGTAAATCAATTATGGGACAACAGGGAGATTTGTAATGAAAGTGCAGATCACCACTTCATCGTTTGATCTCAATAATTTTGCCGATATTGAACTTCTTGCATCTGCAAATATCGAGATTGCACTGAACCCAATGAAAAGTCGACTCACTGAATCCCAAGTAACCGAATTGTTGACTGATGACGTTGTCGGCATGATAGCTGGCCTTGAGCCTCTTAACGAGAACGTGCTTCGTAACGCTAAAACTCTCAAAATTATTGTGCGGTGCGGAACTGGCCTCGACAGTGTTGATCTTGACGTTGCACGCGAATTAGGTATAGATGTATTTAACACGCCCAATGCGCCGGCGAGAGCAGTAGCCGAACTCACCATCGGACATATGTTGAACGCCCTCAGACATATTTCGACAACAGATCACTCACTTCGTGAGGGTTCATGGACCCCAACCATGGGATCTTTGCTTGGTACAAAGAAAGTTGGTCTAATTGGTTTTGGTCGAATTGGGAACATGGTGAGCGAGTTATTACTTGCTTTTGGAGCGTCGGTGCAAGCATTTGACCCAATGGTGTCTACCAAAAGTCCACAAGTCGCTATGTGCGATTTGGATACGTTGCTAGCTACTAGCGACATTGTCTCGCTTCATGTTCCCTACTCGGCATCAACGCATCATCTCATCAATGCTGAGTCGCTCCGTTTGATGAAGCCACAATCAATACTTGTCAATATTTCTCGTGGGGGACTTATTGACGAAGATGCACTTTTTCATTCGTTGACAACAAACGAGATCGCTGGCGCAGCGCTTGATTGTTTTGAAATTGAACCGTACACGGGTCCACTTCGAACCCTTCCTAATGTTTGCTCAACGAGCCACATGGGCTCATATGCAAGGGAAACTCGCGATCAGATGGAAATTGAAGCGAGCACAGCATTGGTCGTGGGTCTAAAGAAACATGGATTTATCTAACCCCCATAGACTGTAAGACATGATCTGTGCGCTGATGATCGGTCGTGGTGGCAGCACGGGTTTCCCAGGAAAAAACACATCACTCGTACTGGGAAGACCTCTTTGCGAATATCCACTCATGGCCGCATCTCAATCCAACTTAGTTGATGAAATTTTTGTTTCAACCGACTCACCAGACATTCGAGCAGTCGGACAGAAATACGGCGCCCACCATATTGAGAGACCAGCAAATCTGGCAACGTCATCGGCGCTCTCTGATGACGTTTTCCTTCATGGATATGAAATCATCAAGCAGCATGTTCTTTCTCTCGGTCAAGAATTGGAAATGCTTGTGCTACTTTTTGCAAACGCTGCCACAGTAATTCCCACATACATTGATCAGGGTGTTGAGATGTTGCGTACTGATGCCCTCTTAGATGGTGCTGCAACAACTTCGATCTACAACATGTACAGCCCACTGCGCGCTCGAAAACTTGATGCCAACGGACGGCTCCAGCCTTTTGTTCCATTTGAGGCGATCGGAGATCCGTCGACTTTCAATACCAGTCGCGACTCTCAAGGCGACGTCTATTACACCGACGGATCTGCCATCGTGATTCGCCCACGATGCCTCGACAACATCAATGAAGGACTCCTCCCCCATCGCTGGATGGGTCAACAAATCGGATCAATTCCATCTTGGGGCGGTTGTGATGTTGACTACGAATGGCAGGTACCGATCGTCGAATTTTGGCTCACTAAACACGGATTTGTAAAGGGGCAGTCGTAGCAAATTGCTACGACCACTAACGATGTCACAATTACGCATCGGTATTGCTGGCTATGGAGTGATTGGTAAACGACGACGACTTTGTGTTGACGCTAATCCTCACCTCACGACCGTCGCTGTCTGCGACAAAAAGTTTTCCGATGATGGGCACCTGGACGATGGTGTTGCATATTCACAGTCGTATTCCAAACTTTTTGATCATGATCTAGATGCCGTTCTTGTCTGTATGAGCAACGACATGGCAGCCGAAATTACTATTGAAGCTCTGTCACGTGGATTGCATGTCTTTTGTGAAAAACCACCTGCTCGAAACATGGCCGAACTCATACAAGTAATAAGTGCAGAATCGAAACAGCCCAATATCAAACTGATGTACGGGTTCAACCACAGGTATCACGATTCTGTGCAAGATGCACTCCGCCTCATTAAATCTGGAGAATTAGGCAAGATCATCAATATGCGCGGCGTCTATGGCAAATCGAAACTTGTTACTTTCGATCAAGCCGACTGGAGAGCCAAGCGCGAGATGGCTGGCGGCGGCGTACTTCTCGATCAAGGAATCCATATGGTCGATCTCATGAGATTGTTCGCTGGAGAATTTGTTGATGTGTACAGCTTTATTTCCAATAGCCATTGGAAATACGACGTTGAAGATAACGCATATGCGCTCATGCGTACTCAGGATGGAATTGTTGCAATGCTCAACTCATCAGCAACTCAATGGAGACATCAGTTCAGCCTTGACATCAATCTTGAACGCGGCAGCATTATTCTTCGAGGGATTCTGTCAGGCTCCAAGAGTTACGGTTCTGAAACTATGACTGTTGTGCACGCTAACCCTGACAGAGACAATGGCGACCCCAAAGAAGCAACTCAGCAATACAATCACGACCCGTCATGGACTGCCGAAATTGACGAGTTTGCGAATGTGATCATTAATAAACTGCCAATCGAAAGTGGAACATCACAAGATGCGCTATTAACGATGAAGCTTGTTCATCAGATTTACTATGCCGACCCATTGTGGAGAGATCGTTACTCAATTCCTAATCCAAATACCTGAGAAGTGGCGAAAGAGTTATGACCCAGTTAAATAAAAAAATTGTGTTTGTGAGTGGTGCCACCCGTGGAATTGGGGCGTCCATCGCCCAACTTTTTATAAAAGAGGGCGCGACGGTGTATGGCTCGGCCACAAAAGCTACCGATGCACAACAACTTGGACTCGCCGGAATTTTCGCTGCCGACTTCACTCAGCGCGAAGAGATCGAGAGGTGCGCCGACTTTATCCGTTCCATCAAGCCAGACATCCTCATCAACAACGCTGGGATTAATAACCCATCATCATTTGAATCAATCGATCATGATGAATTTTTGAGGATTCAACAAGTCAATGTGTTCGCACCAATGGCATTGTGTCAAGCCGCTATTCCCTCAATGTTGTCTGCTGGATGGGGCCGTATCGTCAATATCTCATCGGCGTGGAGCAAGAAGGGCAAAGAGCAAAGAGCTCCATACTCTTCTAGCAAATTTGCCATTGATGGTCTCACACTTTCGTTGGCCATCGAATATGCAAAATCGGGGATATTGGCCAATTGTGTCGCTCCAGGCTTTGTAGACACCGAAATGACACGGAGAATTTTGGGGGATGCTGGAATCGAAAAGATTTTGCAGAATGTCCCCATTGGAAGACTCGCACAACCGGCAGAAATAGCAGAAGTCGTACTCTGGCTAGCAAGCCCGCATAACACGTACATCACAGGTCAAAACATTGCAGTTGATGGAGGCTTCACTCGTGCCTGATTCCCTTGTCATCAATTCACATAAAGGGCAATATCAAGCACATTTCAAAAATGATCTTCTCCGTAATGTCCAACCTTTTCTCGCTAACGAGCCGCATTTCATTGTTGATGAAAACGTAGCCCGCATTTATGGCGAACAGCTTTCTTCGATCGTTAACCATCCAAATACGATTTTGGTTCAACCCGCCGAGGAATTTAAATCACTCGATGTAGTCTCAAAAATCATTCAGCGACTAGTCGCAAACAAAATTCGACGCAACCATACGATTGTTGCCATCGGTGGTGGAATCACTCAAGATCTGGCATGTTTCACGGCAAGCACAATTCTGAGAGGTGTCGATTGGGTTTTCGTCCCAACAACACTTCTCGCTCAGGCAGACTCATGTATCGGTTCTAAAAGCTCAATAAATGTTGGCGATTCAAAAAACATTGTTGGAACTTTTTATCCACCGAAAGAAATTTGGATTGACACAATATTTTTGAGGACTCTTCATCAAGATGAGATCCGTTCTGGAATTGGAGAAATCCTCAAAGTGCACGCAATCGAGTCTTCGGACGAGTTTGATCGGGCAGCTAAATCATTTGAACTGATGCTCACAGACTTTGATGTACTAGAGCAATTCATACACAGCGCATTATTCATTAAAAAACGATTCATTGAAATTGATGAGTTTGATGCCGGGATTCGCAATATCTTCAACCTTGGCCACAGTTTCGGACATGCAATCGAAGCTGCAACGATGTTCGCTGTGCCCCACGGAATTGCTGTCAGCATGGGTATGCATGTCGCATCTTCGGTTGCATCTGCTCGTGGCTTGTTGCAAGCAAGTCATGCCGAACGGATGAAACTAGTTCTAGCCAAAAATTTCTCTCCATACGCTGCTGTGCAAATCGAAATTCAACCAATGATGGCCGCATTAATGAAAGACAAGAAAAACAGCTCGAGCGAGCTTGGCCTCATACTTCCAATAGGTGAACGGGCAGAAATACAGAAGATCATGATTGAGCCAGATGCTCAGTTTCAACAGCAGCTAGCCGATTCGTTAAGCGCTCTCCGATAATTCACGTGGCCTGATGAGTCTGGCATCGCCGCCCAACGTTCTCTTATGGGATAGTGATGGAATTCTCCCGTCGACCAACGATTACGTTGTCCTCTGGAACAGCTTCAGTGTTCCAGGCTCCATTCACTCATCGGTTTCAATTCCCGAGTATGTGGAAGAACACTCGGAGCGTCTACGTTCACGATTCCTTGGATTTGTTCATGACGTAGGTAATTCGCGCTCCGGTGTAAAAACTGTCCTCGAACATCTTCAGATTCGCCCCACATTTAGCTATTGGTGGCTGACGTTATTTGCCTCAAAACGTTGGCACCCCGACAGTCACATCACTGAAGCAGTCAAGTTGATTGCGCTCGAAGAAGTTCTTGCGGGTCTCAAATATTCAGAAATAATTGTTGAATCCGAGAACACTTTCTTGCATTCACTGGTTGGTCAACTGGCTCACAAGCTTCCAAATCGGATTGCCACTAAGT
>CALEHE010000166.1 GCA_937876415.1 uncultured Actinomycetes bacterium | reverse complement strand
ACACCCGCTACAACAACACCCGCTACAACAACACCCGCTACAACAACACCCGCTACAACAACACCGGCGACGCCTTAATTATTTGTGGGCTGGCTTCTGGCAGTTGCGCAAAAAGTTGCGCAACATATCGTGACCTGAACCAGTCAAAATACTTTCAGGATGAAACTGCACACCTTCAACGGGCAGAGTTTTGTGGCGAACACCCATCACGATTCCGTCGGCAGTTGACGCTGTCACTTCAAGACACTCAGGCATCGACGATGGCTCAATCACCAACGAGTGATAACGAGTTGCCGTGACTGGGTTAGTCACGCCAGCAAAGACGCCAAAATTGCGATGATTCACTTCGCTAGTTTTACCGTGCATCAATTGAGGTGCACGAATCACTTGTCCGCCAAACACATGACCAATCGCTTGATGTCCCAGACACACTCCAAAAACCGGAACACCTTTTTCAGCAAAGGGCACAATTGCCTCGCAGATGATGCCGGCGTCTTCGGGTCGACCAGGTCCGGGCGATAACAGCACTCCGTCAACATCAAGCGCAAGGACTTCGTCGAGGGTCAGGTCATCATTGCGATAAACCAACGGCTCGGCACCCAACTCGCCCAAATATTGGACCAAGTTGTACACAAAACTGTCGTAACTATCTAGAACAAGTACCCGAGTCACCCCCCTAGCCTGCCAGCAAAACCTGTCAGTCGGTGTGGGAGCACGACATTTGAGCGCGTACACTCGTCTGTCGTGGCACCTCCGAAACGGAAAACAAGCGGGCGCACGACTCCCAAGGGCACTCGCCCCGGCGAGTCCCGTCCCGGAACCCCAACTCACAACGAGCACGGGGTCGCAGCATCGACGCGCTATACCCCGCCAATTCCCCAGTACGTCAAGGTCAGTCCCCGTTGGGTCCCGATCTTGATGTTCACCCTCTTCATTCTCGGCGCACTCATCATTTTGCTGTACTACTTGGGTGCTGTTCCGGGCGGCCGGAGTAACTATTACTTGGTGCTCGGCCTCGGATTTATTCTGGGCGGTCTATTTACCGCCACGAAATTCCATTAACTCCCAGGGCCTGCCAATATAGGCCTTCTGAGCAGGTCTTTTCATTCCAGACTTCGTTTCCCCAGCCTGTGGATAAAGCGGGGGATAGTCACACCGATGTAACTTGCTATTCACCTGGCGATCGCCCCGTAAATTGCCCGTGAATCACTCGACGGGTGCGATGAAATCCATATCTTCCATACAGTGCCGGGGCGGGATCGGGTCTTGTTCTGGGGCCATCGTCATCCGGATTTCGACCCCACACAAACTGCATCGGTAGCGCACGTTGACTTTACGTAGTTCTCCCTCGGGGGGCGGCTCGGGCAGTGGCGTGGTCATACTTCGCAGCAAACCCACGCCCACGCGCCACAAAAAGAAGAATAAGAAAACGGCTCCGAGAAACCAGATCACTCCCGCAAAATCGATAGCCAGCATGGCGATATGCAACATCAACAATCAGCCAAGGCGTTCGATGATGGTGGCATTGGCCATGCCGCCGCCTTCGCACATGGTCTGCAGACCATAACGACCACCCGTGCGCTCAAGTTCGTTGAGCAGTGTGGTCATCAATCGTGCGCCTGAACATCCGAGCGGGTGACCCAAGGCAATTGCTCCACCATTGGGGTTCACGATGTCCATATTGGGATGGAATTCCTTTTCCCAGGCCAAAACAACCGAGGCAAATGCCTCGTTGATTTCGACAATGTCAATATCAGACATTGACAACTTGGCACGCTCAAGAACCTTACGAGTCGCTGGGATTGGTGCAGTCAACATGTATCGCGGATCATCGCCCGCCAACGAGAAGTTCACAAAACGAGCACGCGGTGTGAGGCCAAGTGCACGGCACTTTTCTTCACTCATAATCAACAATGCCGCTGCACCATCAGTGATTTGCGACGAGTTGCCAGCAGTCACTCGACCACCTTCATCTTCAGGACGGAAAGCAGTCTTCAATTTTGCCAGGCTTTCCATGGTGGTTTCACGCAAACCTTCGTCCGTGGTCATCATGTTGCCTTCGGCATCTTTGATGGGCAAAATCTCTCGTTCAAAGCGACCTTCAGCAGTGGCCCGTGCAGCACGTGATTGCGACTGCACACCAAAACGGTCCATGTCTTCACGGCTAATGCCCCACTTATCAGCAATCATTTCAGCTGATACACCCTGAGGAACAAGTCCACCTTGTGGCTGATAGCGAGCACTCACCATCGGACCAAATGGCCAGCCGTACTTGCCATCGGCCATTGAGGCGCCCATCGGCACGCGAGTCATCACTTCAACACCAGCCGCGACAACGACGTCGTAAGCACCAGCCATGACACCTTGTGCAGCAAAGTGCGCGGCCTGTTGGGACGAACCACATTGACGATCAATTGTGGTACCAGGAACGCTTTCGGGCCAACCAGCGGCTAACACTGCGTTGCGACCAATGTTGGTCGACTGCTCACCGGTCTGCATGACGCAACCCATCACAACGTCATCGATGATGCCGGGATCAATACCCGTGCGCTCGACAAGAGCATTCATGGTTTCGGCCATGAGATCAACCGGGTGCCACTCTTTCAATTTGCCATTACGGCGACCGAGCGGTGTACGAATGGCATCAACAATGACTGCGTTAAACATGGTGTCTCCCAAAATTGATCTGTTTCCTAAGTCTGCTGTGTCAACCAGTGTGAAAACGAATTTTGGTAAAACACCGCAACTATGAGACGGCGTTTAATGACCACCACAGTTCGGGGACCGAATCGGCCGGAAAAGCCACAACGCCAAATCGGAATCCTGGTTCGGGTGTGGATGCGTTGTATTCGGCCAATTCGTCGACCAAGTCTTGGTCGACGTCAATCCCTTGGAGCGCAAATGACACCAAGGGGGATTCAAGGGAATTCACACGCTCTTCGTGACCGACCTTACGCAACTGATTCGCCAATCGCACCTGCAAATCACGCACGGTTACTTCATCAATTTCGTCAAACGGCGTCATTGAGCTGACTACTTGCGCTCTGGGTTCGCCCGCTAAAAGAGAAAATACTGTCCCCGTGTCACACACGAACCACACAGTTGATGTTGGTTCGGTTAACACGCGATCACCAAACACCCATTCAATGCCAGATTCAATACCGCTTGCAATACCGCGTTCTTCAAAGTCGTAGACGAGCGCGGGATACAAACCAACAAGCCCCCCATCGCCCAGCCTCAACATGATGGGACCATCTGCCGGTTGAGCACGATGAAAATCGACGGCTTGTTTCACTGCCAAATGTACATTGTCGGCATTTGAGGTAACCGTCTGGTTGTCGATCGCTGGCAAGATTGCACCACCGATATTCAGAGCGAAAAGTCCCATTGCCACAACTGTGATCATCGGTTGTCTGAACTTGGTGGTATTCGCCAGTGCGACACCAGCAATCCAAGCCAGTACGAAAATCACGATGACCGAACGCCATAGGACGACATACGGAAAGAGATAGCCCCGTACTTGCGACACGGCCACTGTGCCAGCCACCAACATCGTCCACACCAATGGAGCTGAATACAGATATTTGTGGCGCGGAGAATTCTCAGGTGAACGCCATACCCACAGCGTCATTGCCAACAGTCCAAGTACGACACCGACGAACCAGGTGAGCGAACTCGGTGGAGCCTCACCCACGAGACCGACCTCGGATGGTCCCGCTAGCCATGAAGCCTGCAGACTCATTTCAAATGACATCACCCGCAGAGCTCGAGCCCACCCAATTGAAGGTTCATCGGTTGTCACAAAATATTGCGCAAGGTCGCCCAAGTTTCGCACTGCTTGACGGAGATGAAAGAGATATGGAGAGAACAACAACACCGCGGTGGCAATTGGACGAGTAATTGATCGTTGGTTGCCGCCCGTCCACCAGAAAACGATGCAAGCGACAAGACCGACTAGTCCAACCAAAGGTAGATAGCCGATGTGTACCTGAACAACCACTGCGCCCGAAACCCATAACAACCACATTGATGGTCGATCACGTTCGGTCACGCCTAGTGCCGCGAAGCAAAAAAGAATAAAGAGTGGAAGGGCCAGATACGGAGTCCAGGCATCAACGCTGGCGATACGCCCAACGCTGACCCAACATG
>CALEHE010000165.1 GCA_937876415.1 uncultured Actinomycetes bacterium | reverse complement strand
TTTTGAATCATCTTTTCGTAGATGCTCCACAAGTGTTTACCACGACCAGTGACATCGGCATCAATGTTGAGGCCGATCAACTTGGTGCGAACATCAGACATTGCTTTGGCTAGATACACATCGCGTTCAGGACTTCGACTACTGACTAAGTGGTCAAGTTCGGCGTATCTCTTTGGGTACATGGAGGCGAAAGCCAAGTCTTCAAGTTGTTGTTTGAGACCTTGCATGCCAAGGCGGTGAGCAAGCGGAGCGTAGATATCAAGGGTTTCACTGGCTATACGCTGTTGCTTTTCTACGGGCATGGCAGCGATGGTGCGCATGTTGTGTAGACGATCAGCCAACTTAATAATCAGGACCCGTAAATCTTTGGCCATAGCAACCAGCATTTTGCGCATGGTGGCCGCTTGCTGCTCTTCTTTTGAGTCAAATTGAATTCGTTCCAGTTTGGTGACACCGTCAACGATGGCGGCTACTTCGGGTCCAAAATCACGTTCAACAGCAGCCACGGTGATATCGGTGTCCTCGACCGCATCGTGCAATAGGGCCGCGATGACGGTGGTCTCGTCGAGTCCGATATCAGCTACGATTTTGGCTACTGCCAAAGGATGGTTGATATAACCTTCCCCGCTCTTTCGAATTTGTTGAGAATGGGCCGCCCGTGCTGTTTCGAAAGCCTGAGTCATTAACGCCGTCGAAGATTTGGGATGACGGCGACGGAACGAAAGCAGAACCGGGGCCATCTCGTCATCGATCGAACTATTGTGGCGTCGCCAAGGGAGAAGACGAGTCACCGTGGCCATGTGCTAAGTATCGCAGGAAGAAACTATGAACGAGTGGTTGTGGTCAGCCCGCAGGAAACTTGGCTAGTAGGTAAAAAGCGACTCGACGGTGATTCCAGCAAGTTTGGCTCGGCCTTCAAGGAACGGAAGTTCGATGAGAACCGCCAACGCCACGATGTCTCCCCCGAGGGCTGACACCAAGCGACACGTAGCAGCGGCGGTACCACCAGTGGCCAGCACGTCGTCGACAACCAAAATGCGTTCGCCTGGATGAATGGCGTCACGGTGAATCTCTAACTTGTCGGAGCCGTATTCAAGGTCGTACTCCTCGCGTACCACGGCCCAAGGGAGTTTGCCGGCCTTGCGCACGGGCACAAAGCCCGCCCCAAGAGCGACGGCGATTGGCGCGCCCAAGATAAAACCTCGGGCCTCAACGCCGATGACTCGTTGAATATTTGCACCAGTAAAGCGGTCGGCGAGCGTTGAAATCGCTTCGGCAAACGCTGGCCCATCGCCGAGTAGTGGAGTGATATCTCGAAAGGTGACTCCGGGATTCGGATAGTCCGGGATGGAACGGATGAAGTCTTGCATTGAATCACTACTCACGACGATCGACGTCGCTTCTTACGCGGTCGTGGTGGATGGTTTAACAGTGCCGTTGATGTTGGGGATGTCTGGGGAACTGTCGCAACCGCTTCAGCATCATCGGTTTGGCGGCGAACTGACTTAGCCCCAGTCGCCCCGCCTGATGTCACCATATGTGCGAGTTCTGCTCCGGTCGCGTGAACTCCCGTGAGGTTCTTGTAGCGAGTTTCGCGCTCCTTAAAAATACAGAGAAGTGGGGTTGCAATGAAAATGGATGAGTACGAACCGATGAGTAACCCGACCAGGAGAGCGATGGCGAACTCGCGCAATGAAATTGCCCCAAAAACTCCCGAACCCAAAACCAAAAGTGATAGCACAGGAAGAACCGCGGCCAAAGACGTATTCAGAGAACGCATCAGAACTTGATTCATGGAAACGTTGGTGATGTTTGCCATTGAAGTCCGAGCAACACCGAATTTTTCGATGTTGTCGTTGATCCTGTCAAAAACCACGATGGTGTCGTACAACGAGAATCCTAGGATTGTTAAGAAGGCCACCACAGTCGCTGGCGTGACCTCAAAACCAATGATTGAGTACAAACCGACGCTGATGAGAACGTCGTGCAACATGGCCAAAATAGCGGCGATAGCCATACGCCACTCAAATCGCCAAGCGATGTAAATGCCGACAAGAACCATAAAAACGATGAGGGCTCGAATGGCTTTTTCGGTAATTGCACGTCCCCATGAAGAACTGACCGAACTAACTGAAACCTCGTTGATATCGACGGCAGCTTGCGTTGCCAGTTCGCTTTGAACTTTGGCACGAACTTCAGCAGATTGGTCACCGACTTGGATACGAATTGACGTGGTGGCGCCGCTGGTCAAAGTTTGTACTTTGGCATTGTCGGTCGGCACTCCGTTGTCTTCAAGTACTGCGCGCGCCGTGTCAACGTCCATAGTTTCACTGCTGGGAACTTGCCAAGCCACACCACCCTTGAAGTCGATACCTAAGTTGAGACCTCGAGTGAAAAATGAGCCCAAAGTCAGAAGAATCAAAATGATGGAAATAGTGAACCCAATTTTACTCTTACCGACAAAATCGAATGAAGTTTCGCCATGGTACAAACGACCGAAAAATCCGCGAGGAGAGATTGCTGAATCCTTGCTCATGCTGCACCCCCAATTGTATTGACCGTGTTGTCGATACCAAAGATTCGGCCTCGTTGGATACGTTTAGTGCGAGCCAACAGCAACATCGTCGGACGCGTGAAGAACCAGGAAATGATGATGTCACACAAGGTTGATAAGCCCAAGAAAAAGGCAAACCCGCGAACAGAACCTACAGTGAGGTACCACAATGTGAAGGCGCCAATGAGGGACACGATGTCGGCCGCCAATATTGTCCGCCAAGCTGATTTGAATCCACGATCGGCGGAGTTCTTCAGACTTCGTCCGGATTTGAGTTCATCTTTCAATTTCTCAAAAAAGACGACGTACGAGTCCACGGTGACACCGACCGAGACGATGATTCCAGCGATACCGGCCAAACTCAAGGTCAATCCACTGGTTTGAGATAACAATGAAATGACGTTCCACTGCACCAGACCAGACAGAATGATTCCGAAAACCACAATGAGTGCGAGCGATCGGTAGTAGAGCAACATAAAGAGCAGTACCAAAAGCACACCGATTAAACCAGAAACAAGAGCTGCTTTGAGCGAGTCATCACCCAGGGTTGGGGACACGATCTGAACAGCCTGCACTTCGAGGCGAACTGGTAAGGCGCCACTCTTCAAAACGCGGGCCAAATCTTTTGCCTCTGATTCCTCAAAATTGCCGGTGATATCGACGCCACCACTGAAAGATGGTTGATTGACGCTCGGGGCAGATTGGACGATGCCGTCGAGAACAATGGCCATACGACCCGTCGGACATGTTGGTGACTTGGCGTAGCACTGCGCAGCTCCGACATTCCAAAGATCAGCGCCAGTGATTCCGCTCTTCAAGGTGACACGCACTCCCCAGCCGCCCGAGATGATGTCAGCCTGGGCGTCGTTATTGAAAACCTCGCCCGTCGCAAATGCTGGTCCGAGTTGATAGATCTCCGAACTATCAGTGTTTTGAACGATGACGGTGGCGTTCGGGTCTTCTGGATTGCCCATGTCCATCGGAGCAGTCGTGGAGTCGGTGACATCGGTACCACTGGGATCTTCAGCAACGAGTGGAACGTCGGTCCCCGACGGAAGCGAGGTTGAAGGATCTGTTGTCACAACAGTCGTGATTGGAACAGTTGTTGAGTCTTCGGTTGGAACTGAAGTCGCGGCTTGCGGGAACGTACGCGATGGTCCACCGGGTGCAGTTGTCGTCACTGCGAGCGATGTAGTCGCCACTGGAAGCGTCGTTGAACTTGACGTTGAATCTGACGTTGAAGTAGTCGTTGTGACACCATCAGCGAGCGTCGATGAAGATCCATCAGCAACAGTTGTGTTTGACGTATCAACCGGTGAGTTGGGGGCGGCTAACAGAACTGGGCGAAGCAGAACTGCTCCAGTTACTTGAACCAAGCGCAAAGCCTCATCTTGATTGTCAACACCAGGCAGGTTGACCACGATGGCGTCACCTTGACGGATGATTTCGGGCTCGGATACACCAAGTGAATCAACACGATCGCGAATACGCTCAACCGCTAAGTCAAGGCTTACCGAGTCGTATTCACCGACTGGTTCTTGAGTCACGGAGATTCCACCCTGTAGGTCGAGACCGAGAGCAGGAGTATTATCGGCAACAAGGTTTCCGGCTAATGCGACGAAAATAACGACGATGAGGCCGACTAAAGAAATAACAAGACGACGGGTCATGACAACAGATGTCACTCGCTGTCGGGTTCGGTTGAATCAGAGGCAGCTTGTCCGCCTGCTGGTTCAACTGCTGGATTAATTCGACGTAGGAGCGACGTACGCGAGACGCGAATTTCGGTCGCTTCGGCGATTTCTAGCCAAACAACGTCACCGTCAATGGCGTTGACGAATCCGAAAATTCCTGCGTTAGTAATAACTTCGTCACCTTCGCTAATAGCCCGTTGAAGCTCTTGGGACTCCTTCAAACGTCGACGTTGTGGACGAATCATGAGGAAGTACATCGCTGCACCGATTGCGCCCATGAATAGCAACGTCACCAAGAAACTTCCACCGCTGTTTTGGTTTTCTGAGGCGGCAGCGAAGACAATGGATAGAGAGTGAGGAGTAGACATGATTTTCCCTAGGTTCGAGGGTTGAATAACCCGTAGAACTCTAGTCCGTGGGGCGCCAATTTGGGGACTCGCCGCCGCCGAAAACGGGTCTTTTCAGGTGCCTAACCCCAAATAGCCAGAATTTCTTGGCGCAAAATATGAAGACGACCCTGACGTATCGCCTCGCGCATGTTCTTCATCAGGTTGAGCGTAAACGCGATGTTGTGCACGCTCAATAAACGGGCCGCTGTCGGCTCGTTGACCTGAAAAAGGTGGCGCAGATATCCCCTGCTATGTCGCTGGCACACATCACACGAGCACGCGGCATCTATAGGATCTTCGCTGAGTGCATGGCGCTGATTTTTGATATGTAGTTTTCCGCTACTTGTTAGGGCCGTTCCATGTCGGCCAATTCGGGTCTGCATGACACAGTCAAACTGGTCAACTCCAAGCCAAACCGCTTCAACCAATGAAGCGGGATCGCCAACGCCCATCAAATACCGCGGGCGGTCCGTGGGTAGATGAGCGATTGCCGAAGCCAAGGCGGGAATCATTTCTTCGCGAGTCTCCCCGACTGATAAACCACCGATGCCATAACCGTCAAAACCAGACCGACCGCCCGTAGCGATAGCCACTGTACGTTGCGCGCTTTCGGCCCGCATAGCGATGTCGGTTCCACCTTGCACGATGCCGAATAATGCCTGATCATCTCGTTGGTGCGCCGAATGAGCGCGCTGTGCCCACATTGATGTTCTTTCGAGGGCTAGTCGAATCATTGCCTGCGGCGAAGGTAGAGGAGCACACACATCCAGCACCATTTGAATATCGGCGCCGAGCAATTCTTGAGTTGCAACTGCTGACTCCGGCGTAAAGCGGTGACTACTTCCGTCATAGGTTGATTTGAAAGTGACTCCGTCGTCATCAACTTTTGGATTGAGCGAGAAAACTTGAAACCCGCCAGAGTCAGTCAAGGTCAGACCGCGCCAACCAGCGAATTTTGCAAGTCCACCAAAGTGCGCCACAGTTTCGGCACCGGGACGCAACATGAGGTGATATGTATTTCCCAATACAATTTCTGCGCCAAGATTTTCATAGTCAGCAGCGCTGAGATACTTAATGGCGCCCCGCGTGCCGACTGGCATGAACGTCGGAAACTGGTACGAACCCTTCGCCGTCGTCGCAACTCCGGTTCGCGCTGCACCTTCAGTTGCGATGATATCTATCTTGACGGGATGCATCTTTAACTCTCTTCGGCGTGACGGTTGAGCAACATGGTGTCGCCTAGGGACAAGAAACGGTAGCCACTTTCAAGCGCAGATGCGTAGATGTCGCGCCATCGGTCGCCAACAAAAGCATCGATCATCAACAATAACGTGGTCTTTGGTAAGTGGAAGTTGGTCATCATGAGGTCGACGCATTGCCAGTCGAAACCGCGGTGTATGAAAAGGTTGGTACGTCCAGATAATTCGTGACGAGACGCAGCGCTTTCGAGTGCCCGTACTGCCGTAGTGCCAACAGCAACCACGCGTTTGGCATCGTGAACTTTGGCCATGACTTCTTCACTGACTGAGTAGTACTCAGTGTGCATTTTGTGGTCGAGAGGATTGTCAGTCTGAATAGGTTGAAATGTGTCAAGTCCAACAACTAACTCAACCCGAGCGAAATCAATGTTTTGATCGCTCAAGGTCTGCAACAGATCTGACGTGAAATGCAGTCCTGCAGTTGGCGCAGCGGCTGAGGCGGGGCGCCGTGAGTAGACCGTTTGATAACGCTCGGTGTGTGGAAGCAATGTTGTGATGTACGGGGGTATTGGGATCTCGCCGATACGTTCGAGAAAACTCAATACGTCATCGGTGAAACACAGTTCAATTTCAAACGAGTCACCACTTTCAAGGCGACCGTGAAATATGCATTCACTACCAGTGTCGAGGTGCCGAAGTATTTCGCCATCCTTGAGTTTCCCTCCGGGCTTTACTAATGCTGACCAGCGACGCGAGTCTGGTGTGAGTGGATCGAGAAGCAATACTTCGACGCTGCCCCCGCTGGAACGGTTGAGTCGCAATCGACCAGGAATCACTCGCGTGTCATTGACGACAAGTAAGTCACCCGGCTGAAGGTATTCAGGAAGATTAAAAACTTGACGATGTGAAATAGATGCGACTCCAGCACGACGGCCTTGATCAACTAACAATCGCGCATGATCACGCGGTTCGGCGGGCACTTGGGCAATCCGAACAACGGGAAGTTCGTAATCAAAATCAGACAGTCGCACCCACTGAATTCTAGGAGAACAATCCAGGAACTTGTTGAGGTGCGGTGAGGCCGAGGTGGGCCCAGGCCGCTGGCATAGCAACACGCCCACGTGGTGTACGCGCGATAAATCCTTGCTGGATCAAAAATGGCTCATAGACATCTTCAACCGTTTCGGGCTGTTCGCCGATACCGATAGCCAATGTCGAAAGTCCGACTGGCCCGCCATTGAACTGCTTACACAGCGACGACAGAATCGCACGATCTACTTTGTCAAGGCCGCGGTGATCGACGCCAAAGACTGCGAGACCTTCATCGGCAATAGCGCCCGTGATCTTGCCATCGCCGCGAACTTCGGCGAAATCTCGGACTCGACGAAGTAAGCGATTCGCGATACGCGGTGTTCCTCGACTTCGACGTGCTATCTGATGTGAGCCGTCTTCATCAATTGAAACATCAAGAATGCCTGCGGCACGCCGAACAATGGCATGGAGTTCATCGTCGTCGTAGTAATCAAGTCGAGCCACTAATCCGAAGCGGTCACGTAAAGGTCCGGTAATCATTCCGGTACGAGTTGTGGCTCCAACCAATGTAAATCGTGGTAACGCCAGTCGAATACTTGATGCGGCCGGACCTTTACCGACCACGATGTCGAGTTTGAAATCCTCCATGGCGGGATACAAAATTTCTTCAACGACTCGGCTGAGGCGATGAATTTCGTCAATAAATAAAACATCGGATGGCTCAAGTTTCGTCAATATCGCCGCGAGGTCGCCAGCGCGCTCAAGAGCAGGCCCTGATGTGATGTGTAAGCGCACGCCCATTTCGGCCGCAATGATGCTTGACAATGTGGTCTTTCCCAAGCCTGGGGGGCCAGCGAACAAGAGATGGTCAGCCGCTTCGCCACGACGACGTGCAGCCTCAAGAACAATACCCAGCTTTTCTTTCAGTTCTCGCTGCCCAATGAACTCTTCAAGATGTTTTGGCCGAAGTCCAGACTCATCTGATTCCTCAACAACATCACTTATTTGTGGATCAAGAAATTCATCCCGCACGACGGGCTCCTAACGCTTGTAGAGCATCGCGTAACAGGGTCTCGGCTCCTTCTTGAACAGTGACATCACGAAGCACCTCCCGAATTTCGTTTTCATGGTAACCAAGTCCGATCAGAGCCTCGCGCACGTCCGAGATCACACTTGTACGTACCACGCTTGATGGTTCACTATTGTCAAAAATGGGTAATGACAATCGGTTTTTGAGCTCAATGAGCAATCGCTCGGCCGTCTTCTTGCCGACACCTGGAACCATCGTGAGGGCGGCTAGGTCTGAAGACGCGACGACTTCAAACAACGCTACCGGTGACAAGGTGCCGAGAACTGCCATGGCGAGTGATGGGCCAACGCCATGAGTCGCGAGCAGAATCTGGAAGGTGTTTTTCTCATCACGTGTCAGAAATCCGAAGAGGGTTTGTGCGTCTTCGCGAATGTGATGATGGATATAAAGAAAAGCAGGTGATGTTGGTTCTAGTTCAGCCAAGGTTCGAGGTGTCACGGACACGAGATAACCGACACCATTGACTTCAATCAAGGTGGTTCCCTCACCATGTCGTTCGAGAACTGATCCGCGTAGTGAACCGATCATGTCGGACAATCTTTCATATCAAGCCGACTTTCGACTTCGGGCACGACCATGAATTGACTCGGCACCAGCGGCAATGAGTTTTTGATGCATCGGAGAAACCGCCAGGTGGCAAAGAGCAAGTGCTGCTGCGTCAGCAGCGTCGGCGGGTTGTGGAAGCGAGCTCAAACCGAGGCGTACCTGAACCATACGTTGCACTTGTAATTTGTCCGCTCCTCCCCATCCAGTGATCGTTTCTTTGACCTGATTTGGGGTGTACTGAACCACGGTGCACCCAGCAGCGGATGCCAGCGCGAGAGCCAGGCCACTGGCCTGACCGACACTCATGGCCGTTCGTACATTGACCTGAAAAAACAATTGCTCAACGACGACTGTGTGTGGTTCAAACTCTTGGAGAAGGTCGCTGATATCGCGATGCAGACAGGCAAGACGTTCGGGTAACGGCATCGTTGGTGGAGTTCGTAGGACCCCAAGTGAGACTGCATTGGCCTGTTGAGAACCGAGAGCATCAACAACTGCGTACCCACATCGAGTCAAACCAGGGTCTATCCCGAGAACACGGTGCACTGTTCGCTTCGTCGTTGGGGGGTCGCTCGGTACGAACATGCGTACGATCATAACGGATTGGTCGCCCCATGTCGTGGAATATCACGCCTTGAAGGCATTACTTGCCTAGATCAGCACTTCTTGATTGCCGCAGTGATGTCATCGACCGAACGGAAAGTCAAACCAGCCAATGCTCGGTGGGCATACACGATTTTGCCTTGACGATCTACGACGAAAACACTTCGACGGGGAAAACCAAGTGGTCCGAGCGTGCCATACAAGGACGCAACTTCCTTGTTGACGTCAGCCAGGAGCGGAAACTTGAAACCGTGTTTGCCCGAGAATTCTTCGTGGCTTGTAACATCTTGTGCCGATATCGCTAGGACTTGCGCCTCAAGTTGTTCAAACTCAGATAGTTCGTTGTTGTACGTGTTGAGTTGCTTCGTACAGACCGGGGTGTCGTCACCTGGGTAGAACACCAGAACGACTGGCTTTCCGCTGTAATCACTGAGTGAATATGACTTACTAGCCGTGCCGGGTAGTGAAAAGTTAGGTGCTTGATCGCCTACTGAAATGCTCATCCGAGTGACTCCATAATCTCGTCGCTGATATCAAAATTGGCATAAACGTCTTGTACGTCATCGTTATCTTCAAGAGCATCCATAACCTTCATGATCTTGGCTGCAGTCTCTGTGTCGGTGACTTCGATGATCGTTGAAGAAACCATAGTTGATTCGGCAGATAGAACTTCGATACCGGCAGTCTCAAGTGCTGTCTTGACGTCGTAGACAGCGTTGGGTTCGCTCAGGATCTTCCACGATGATCCGTCGCGACTGATGTCGTCAGCGCCAGCGTCAAGGGCGAGCAACATGATTTCATCCTCACCGGTGGTGCCAGCAACATAAATGACTCCACGGCGACTGAATTGCCAGCCCACGGCGCCTGGTTCGGCCATCGCCCCACCCAATTTCGAAAAGATGTTGCGGACATCGGCGCCGGTACGGTTGCGGTTGTTGGTCAGGGTGTCGACCAACATGGCGACTCCACCTGGTGCATAACCCTCGTAGGTGATCGACTCGTAGTTTTCGCCCTGGGCTTCGCCAGAGCCTCTCTTGACGGCGCGATCAATCGCGTCGTTTGTCATCTGGCCTGCTTTGGCTTTTTGAATGACAGTGCGCAATGTCGCATTTGAGTTGATATCGCCACCGCCTTCGCGAGCCGCGACTTCAATTTGGCGAGCGATCTTCGCGAAGAGTTTTCCGCGAGCTTTATCTGCTGCACCTTTTTTGTGTTTGATCGTCGCCCATTTGGAATGTCCGGACATGACTTACCTCACCTGTGATGAATTGGATTCGTAAACAATGGAAATGAAGATTTCGTGAACCCGTAAATCGGGAACAAGTTCGGGATGAAATGAACTTGCTAGTGCAGTGCCTTGTCGCACCAACACGGGGTGGCCATTGACCGTCGATAAAACTTCAACGTCATCGCCAAGCTTTTCAATGATGGGGGCGCGAATAAACAAGGCGTGAAAGGGTACGTCAAAAGATTCGATATCAATATCTTGTTCGAAGGAGTCATTTTGTCGACCGTAACCATTTCGGCGAACTTCTATGTCCATCGCGTTCAAAACAATTTGGTCTGGCCGACCGTCAATAATCGACTGTGCCATCATGATCATTCCGGCGCAGGTTCCAAATACTGGAAAACCATCGTCAATTTTCTTGGACAGGGTTTTCCCAAGTCCCGAAGCAACGAGAAGGTTGCTCATCGTGGTACTTTCGCCGCCAGGAATGACCAAACCGTTCACTTCGTGAAGATCATTCGCGGATTTGACTAACCGAACGTCTGCGTCAAGCGCGCTCAAATGTTGAACGTGCGCGTCAAACGCTCCTTGCAGAGCAAGGACGCCAATCGTGGCTCGAGCGTTCACCTGGGGGCCTCATTTTGTTAAACCGCTCACCAACCGCGATCGGCGTATCGCTGATTGATCTCATCCATGCCAATACCGGTCATAGGGGCACCGAGACCGGCGCTGACCTTGGCCAAAATTTTGGCATCCGTGTAGTGAGTCGTTGCTTCAACGATTGCTTTGGCGCGAGCCGCAGGATTGTCGCTCTTGAAAATACCCGAACCAACGAAAACTGTCTCTGCGCCGAGTTGCATCGCCAAAGCGGCGTCTGCTGGAGTTGCTAAACCACCGGCACAAAACAAGGGCACCGGAAGTTTGCCGGTCTCGGCGATTTCTTGTACCAGTGACAGCGGAGCCTGTAGTCGTTTCGCCCATTCAAAAAGCTCGGCCGAATCTGCAGCACCAATTTTTTTGATGTCTCCAAGAATTGAACGTAGGTGTCGAACTGCTTCAACAATGTTTCCGGTTCCGGCTTCACCCTTTGAACGAATAAGTGCTGCGCCTTCACTGATACGACGGAGGGCTTCCCCTAAGTTGGTTGCACCGCAGACGAATGGAGTCGTGAATTTGTACTTATCGATGTGGTGGGCCTCGTCGGCTGGTGTCAGTACTTCGCTCTCATCGATGAAGTCAACCCCGAGAGCCTGCAGAATTTGGGCTTCAACAAAGTGGCCGATGCGTGCCTTGGCCATCACCGGAATCGTGACTGCAGCCTTGATTCCCTCGATCATGTCGGGGTCGCTCATACGGGCGACTCCCCCATCTTTGCGAATGTCAGCTGGCACTCGTTCGAGTGCCATGACTGCACAAGCGCCAGCGTCTTCGGCGATCTTGGCTTGCCCCGGGGTCACCACATCCATGATGACTCCGCCCTTAAGCATTTCGGCGAGACCCCTCTTAACGGGGAACGAGCCAACTTGAGAAGTATGTGAACTTGAAGACATAAGGTGAGGCTAACCGTGAACGACCATGAGTGAGACTTTATGCAAAGACCGACACATCAACATCGGTCACGCTGAGCTGGACGGATGAAGCAATGTAGGTCAAGCGATCAGGGCCAAGGTATTTCGGCGACCGTCGCACCTTCTGCAACGACAATGGCCTGCTTCTGTCGGGTGAGTTCCACCCAGGTTCGACCAGGAGTCAAGAGCATTGGCTTCCCAGAAGCATCGGTCAGATTCCAGCCAGATTTGTTGTCAGGACGGTTCCAGGTACCTTCGGTCCAAACACCTTGGGTGAAGAGCCACGCGACTCCAGTGCCAACTGTCTGTGCTTCCGGGCTGTTCCCGTCGGCTTGACTAAATATGTATTCGCAGACAATAACAACGACATTGTCAACATTGATTTGAACACCGTTGCTGTCAACGTGGGGTTTGGCATCGTGGTTTCGGACGAACTTGCCGATACCCGCATCCCATTGCCAGGACGCCTTCATATTGCCGTCCATGGTCAGTTTGAGTCCAGTGACGGCGGTACCTGAAGCGCTTGAACCATCGGTGCGATAGGCAAACTGAGCAGGTGGTGTACCACCTCGACCAGCATCGAGTTCCCAAATATTGGTGGTCTTCGAGAACAAGTTGTGCGGAGCCTTCTTATCGGTTGAACGGAAGAAACCTCCGCCTTTACTGGCCGCAGAAGCGCTCATATTGACGAGGTCCGACTTCAGAATGAGTCGGGTTACGGTCGGGTTACCGCCGCTCCACACAAACAATGGCCGATTCAAAGATGTCGTTAAGTTGATGTCCTGGGTACGCCCCGAGCGCACCGGTCCAACGGGATCAGAACCAATTGAGTGGAAGACGGCCGCAAAGCGCGTCCACTTTTCAACATTCTCTTCATAGACAATGTCGGCTTCATTCAGTCCAGTTTGCGGACGGGATGCGGGATGGTTGTCAATTTTGGCGACGATGGCGGGGCGACTAGCCGCCAATTCATCAACGATGGGTAATCCGGTGAGAGGCATCACCGGAACGGGAATGGTTGTGGTCGTTGTTTCGGCCGCCATGGTGGGAGCAACTGTCGAAGCGACAGTGGACGGGGCAACAGTGGTCGGGCCAACAGTAGTCGACGTCGATTCAGTGGAGTCGCCACCACCCCCACAAGCCACTAAGGCCATTCCAGAAAAGGCGATTGAAATGGCAAATAGACGTTTGGAAGAAATTTTCACAGTTCCTTTAGTAGCGCAATTCGTTCATCAAGTGGTGGATGAGTGTCGAACATGCGGTGGAAGAAACTGAGTTTTCCATTGTCGCGTACTCCTGACAAAGGTTGCTCGATCCACATATGGGCTGTAGCCATTGATGCTGAGTGAGTTGTGGTGGTGTCAGATTTCAATTTTTCGAGAGCACCAATGAGACCAGGCGGGTACCTGGTCATCTGGCACGCCGAAACATCGGCCAAAGTTTCACGCTGACGACTGACCGCGGCCTGCATGGCCTTTGCGATGATCGGCGCCAAGATTAAAAGAACGAAACCAATAATTGCGAGCGGATTTGAACCGTTGTTGCGGTCGCCGTCGCGAGATGTCCGACCACCGTTCCACCACATCAAGCGAATCGCCACATCAGTCATGAGGGCAATTGAACCAACCAAAGTCACGGCAATCGTTGAGACCAAAATGTCGTAGTTACGGATGTGAGACAACTCGTGTGCAACGACGCCTTCAAGTTCGACTCGATTGAGTTTTTCTAGTAATCCGGTGGTGACAGCAATTGCGGCATGCTGAGGGTTGCGGCCAGTGGCAAAGGCATTGGGTGCCGGATCATTAATGATGTATACGCGAGGCTTCGGGAGTCCCCCAGCGATACACAAACCCTCGACCAAGTTGTGGAGTCGTTGATATGTCGCGGGGTCGGCCGGTACGGCTCGACTGACCGACAGCGCGATTGCATCGGACTTCCAGTATGAGGTCACTGCCATGACGGCAGCAATCACGAACGCCACGATGCTTGCGGTTGGCCCACCACCGACTAGAACGCCGACGACAACACCAACCAGGACGACCAAGAGAACGAACCCAAAGATCAACGCCACACTGCGACGCTTATTAGAGGCAATCTGTTGATACACGAAGATTAAAACTTGACGTTAGGAACAGTGCGAGCGGCATCTTCAGCTTCAAAAAATTCACGATGCGGAAACTTGCCGATCTTGGCGACAAGAATCGTCGGGAAGGTGTCAAGTTTGTTGTGGTACTCAAGGACCGAATCGTTGTAAAACTGACGGGCGTAGGCAACACGGCTTTCTGTCGATGTGAGTTCTTCTTGTAAGGCCAAGAAATTTTGGTTGGCTTTGAGATCGGGATAAGCCTCTGAGAGCGCAAACAATTGGCGCAGCGCTCCAGTCAGCATGTTGTCAGCCTGCCCTTGTGCTTCTGGACCGGGACCCGCAGCCATAGCGGCATTACGGGCCGTGATAACCGCCTCGAGGGTCGCCCGTTCATGAGCCGCGTAACCTTTGACTGTCTCCACCAGATTTGGCACAAGGTCAAGACGACGTTTGAGTTGGACATCAACTTGGGACCAGGCATTGTCAACTTGGTTACGGCGCCTAATCAGGGCGTTATAGGAAATGACGACGTAGATGGCCAACAAGGCGACGACTGCGATAACGATAAGAGTCATATAGTCATCCTAGGTTCAAATATGCGAACCCATCGGTCAATTGGTTGAACGGTAGACGGTCAATCGATCAATCGGACGAACTGCCATCGCGGGCCAGGAAACGGCGCAGTCGTTGCCGCCGAGTGGGACGGTGACGGGATTCCGCGATGATGCGCCGATAGATATCCACATATGTATGGGCCAATTGGACCATGGAAAAGCCACTCGCCCGTTTCTGACCATTGCTGACGAGGCGTTGCGCGAGGTCTTGGTCGAGCAAAATTCGTCGAAGAGCGCTTTCAAGAGCCTGAGGATCATTGGGTTCAACAAGAAGAGCATCAACTTCGTGAGTCGCCACATTCATATATCCGTCGAGTGCACTAGCGACGATTGGTGTGGAGGCAGCCATGGCTTCAATCAAAACCACTCCAAAACTTTCGCCTCCAAGCGACGGAGCGCAAAAGACATCAGCTTGGGAGAGTCGTTGAGCTTTTTCCGCATCGCTGATTCTCCCGAGCCAAATCAAACGCGAGTCACCGGCCCATTCGCGCTTTAGCCGTTCAGTTTCAGGACCTTCCGAAGCGATCCAGATGTCAACGTTGTCGGGCAAAGTGGCGTGAGCCCGTAGGAGTACTTCCAATCCTTTGCGAGGTTCGTGTCGACCACAGAAAAAAACTGATTGACGATCTGACGAGGTTGCAATTCGTGAAGTCGAGAGGAATCGATCAAGCTCAACGCCATTCGGCAATATTTGATAATCGCCACCGAGATAGCGCTGCGCTAATTGAACTGCGTCTTTGGAAACGGCAACACGATGATCAATCGCACTGGCAAACCCTTTGAGAGGTGCACTCAAATACTTGTAGCTCAGGCTCTCGCCCGCCGCGTGAAATGTTGCGACAATAGGTGCAGTTCTCATCACCAACGCAGTGATGGTTGCGCCAGGAGTCAATGGTTCATGTAAATGCAACACGTCAAATTGCTCGTCACGTAATACTCGAATTGTTCGTAAGGCTGCAGAAGGATCAGGGGCAAGCGGCGCAATTGAACCATTGGCGACAGTGGGTAGTGACTCGCCAATCGGTGTGACAAAGGTGTCGGGCGGAGCACCATCGCACGGACCAAGCACTCGTACCTCGTGTCCCATCTTGCGCAACGCTCGAGCGAGTCCCATGACCTGCCCCTGGACGCCGCCTGGGGTTGTCAAACTGTATGGACATAGCAATCCGATACGCAGACGTGACACAGACTCTGAAGGGAGGGCATCGGAGGGCACAGACATGACATCTCCAAACTAGCGAGATCAGATGGGTGCGGAGTGTTCGGCTAACTTCAAGGAATGATGCTTCCCGCCTTGTCAATTGTTGCTTCACCTACCAAGCGGCTTCAGATACTTGAACTTGCAGCAGAAGCCGAACGCCGAGGCTTTCCAGCACTGGCTTGCCCGACTCTTGGAAATGCTTTTGGACTGTGCGTGAGTTTGGCTCATGTGACCCAACGTTTACGTTTTTACACCGCGATTCAAGGTATCTACGGCACGTCAGCGGCGGAAATCGGTTCAATAGCGAGCCATATAGGAGAAGTATCGGGCGGACGATTCGCGTTAGGACTCGGAGTCAGTCACGAAGCAATGGTGAAGCGTCTTGGCGTTGAAATGGGACCTCCACTGTTGGATATGCGCGCTTTCGTTGAGGCTCTACGTAAACAAGAGAAATTTGGCGGTCCGCTCCCCCCAATTTATCTCGCGGCACTTCGAGATCGCATGTTGGCTTTGGCGTCAGAGATCGGTGAAGGCGCGTTATGGGCTAACGCGAGTTACTGCAATACGGTCAAGCAGGTTCATCAAGTTTCTCAAGAAAAGATTTCTGGAGGCTTTCATCTTGCAAACATGATTCCCACAGTCATTAGCGATGACCGTGAAGCAGCCGCTGCAGTGAACCGCAAAACGATGGCGGTGTACGTCCGGCTCCCCAACTATCGCAATTATTGGAAGGCTGCCGGCTACGTCGAAGAGATGGAAGCAATTGAAAGTGCCATTGCCGCTGGCAACCGCGATGACCATTCTGCCTATATGAGTGATGCTTGGCTATCTGACTGCACCTTGTATGGCAACGCTGATGAGGTGCGCGACGGTCTGCAACGTTGGTATGACATTGGGGTCGAACCCATCGCCGTGATGTCAAGTACGAGCGGCGGTCAGATCAAAGCCATTAACGAATTATTTGACATCTATTCGTGACCTGATGTCTCATTTAACCCAGTCGCAAAGTTTCGAGCGGTTCAAGTTTGGCGGCCCGTCGTGCCGGATACAGACCAGCAAGAATTGAAATTGTTATTGCCAGAATGATTCCCGCTGGGGCTAACCACGATGCCATCACAAAGACCCAACCGGCAATAGACGCACCAACGAAAATTGCCAACATACCCAGCAGAACACCGAGTATTCCGCCAATCACACCGACCACAATGGCTTCAAATAAGAATTGAACAGCGATGATATTGCGAGTGTGCCCGAGCGCTCGGCGGATACCAATTTCGGCCGAGCGTTGAATCACCGAGATTGACATCACATTGGCGATTCCGAGTCCCCCAACAATAATCGCGAGGAGTCCCATCGAAATCACGATCATTTGCAACTGACGGTCACTTTGGGCTGCTAGTTCTAAAGCTTCACTCTTAATGTCGGTCGAAATTTCTTGTGGACCACCGAGATTGACTGCCAACTTCAGTGCTTCGGAAGTTTCGGATTCAGTACCTTCGGTGCATCGAACATACATCTTGTTTGGTTGAACCTCATCGTCTAGAAAATCGATTTCAGCGCTAGCGAATGAAATGAAAACGGCGTTGTCAAAACCAGGCTCAAGTTCAACCGAGTCCAAAATTCCGACCACTCCGTAGGGAATTCCGGCCAATTCAATAGTTCGGTTCTCCCCAGGTAAGACACCAAATTCACGCGCCAAACCGACTCCGATGACTGCGGCACGAACCTCGCTGTCTTCGTCAAATTGGTTAATCCAGCGACCAGACACAAGGTTGACTTGCAACACCGAAGGTAAATTACTGTCCGTGGCAAGGACCGGTATCGGGATCGTCTCAAACTTTTCACGAGCCTCTGTATACGGTGTGACCACGATGTTCGACAATTCAACTACGGCTGAAACTTTCTCGACAGTTTTTACGGTGAGCGCACGTTCCACAGCATCAGTGGGAAGTGTTGGATTTTGACCGCCGAATGAACTAGAGGCGGCGGCCTCAATCAGATTGGTGCCGAGTTTTGAGACTTTTTGCTTTAAGTCTCCTTTGGCTGAATCGGTGAGGCCTACCGACGCGATGATGGCAGCGACGCCGATCATAGGTCCGAGAAGAAGTAACAGGGTGCGCACCTTGCGCGCGAGTAAGCCAGTGAATGCAACTCGAACGAGATCTTTGAAGGTACTCATGAGCGCAGTACCTCATCAGAGACGATTCCGCCGTCAAGCATGGAAACTTTTCGTACCGCCGAATTGGCAATGTCTATATCGTGAGTCACGATGACGACTGCACGCTCCGAAGAGCGAAGCCCGGACAAAATTTCCATCACGTTGGCAGCGTTCTTGGTATCAAGAGCACCTGTGGGTTCATCGGCTAAAAGAATTTTTGGTTCGGTCACGAGCGCGCGAGCAAGAGCAACGCGCTGTTGTTCACCACCTGACAGTTGAACGGGTCGATGGTCAGCGCGACGCCCTAGACCAACGCGCTCAAGCGAGGCCATGGCACGTTCGCGTCTCTCGGCAGGTTTGAGCGCACGATATAAGAGAGCGGTTTCAACATTCCCGAGGGCGTCAAGGTGTGGGATTAAATGGAATTGCTGGAAAACAAATCCGATACTTTTTCCACGAACTCGGGTTCGCGCGGCATCAGCGAGTCGAGTGACTTCTTCCTCGCCTACGGTGATTGTGCCTTCGGTTGGAACATCAAGACACCCAAGAAGACCGAGCATCGTTGATTTTCCTGAGCCCGATGGACCGACGATAGAGACGAAGTCGCCAGCGCGAATGACTAATGAAACATCACGTAATGCCCATACTGCGGCTTCTCCGGATCCATACACCCGGGATACATGACTCAGTTCCATCAAGATTGGAAGATCTGACGTATGCGCCGAAGTTGATGCGTTCATGGAAAGAGGGTCTCGTCAATCTTGCTTATGCCGCTGAGGCGACGTCGCCCGAAGCAATATCCACGACGACGAGTTCGTCACCCTTGAGACCATCTTCGATCTCGACCCATTCGCCATCAATTAATCCGATTGTTACTTTCACTCGGGTGATGGTGCCAGCATCATTAACGATTCGCACCTCATCGCCATCGGCAGAACGCACGACAGCAGCGACGGGCACAGCAAGCACGCCCAAAGCCTCATCAAGAGTGACATCAATCGAGACCGTCGCACCATCAACAGCACTGAATTCACTTGAAACAGTAATTGTTCCTTCGTACAATTCTTGGCCTGCGGCACCAACAGTTGCACTATCTCCGAGTTCAGAAATTGTCCCTGAAAGTATTTGACCTCCAACTTTGAGATCAACCGAAACAGCTTGTCCAACTACGAGTTCAGCGCGGTTTGTTGGGCTGACCTTCATCGTGATTGTGAACTGTGGTTCAGTCAGGCTGAGAACAACATTTCCTTGAAGGACAAACTCGCCTTCATCGACCTCAACCTTGCCGATACGCGCTGGCCAGTCAGCGACGAGCATGTCGGATGGTTTGAAGACGACGTCATCGTTGATGACGTTGATCGGAACTGTCACGCTGCTTGATCCCGCCTTCAAAATCACTGTTCCACTGAGCGCTTTGTAATCGGCTCCGTTTTGCGCCGTACCAGACAGTTGATAGTTCACTGACGTGTCTTCTGTAACTGGAGCATCAGCAACAATGCGGAATGAAGCAGTTCGACCCTCGCCTACTGTTCCTCCCCCGATGAGAGTCAATTCAGGTAAATCTCCGCTCTCGATGATGACTCGAGCACTGACGACATCACCGAGGTAGTAGCGCTCTGTTTTGCCTTCTGGTGGCACATCCGCAGTGACGGTAAATGTCAAGTCCTCATCGGATTCAACAGTGTCGTCGCGCCGAATTTGAATTGGTACGTCAACGCTATATGCGCCGGCATTGATGCTGTAGGTGTCGTTGTTCGGTGTCAAGAAGTCAACGTCTTGACTCGCACTACCCGACAACCTCACATTGAACTGAATGTCGCGATTTGACTTAACCGAAGTGCGAACCGTGAACGTCACAGTTGAACCTTCGTTAATCGTCTCACTACTTGCCTTCACCGTCAGAAGTGGACGGAGTTCTGATCCATTCGCCGGAATCACCACTCGCACTTGGTTTGTATTTCCAAGTGCGTACGTCGGGTCGTTACCGAATTGAGTGGTCATCGCGACTGTGATGTCTTCTTCATCTTCAATCGTGTTGTCAACGAAGATCTTTGACGTAAACGATGTCGAAAGTTCTCCTGCTCGAATCATCGCACTTCCCAAAATGCGGTCGTAATCGTCATCGTTGGCCGGATCGTCGCCTGGTGTGGCACTGCCGCCGGTATTTAATGCGATCGTTAAGTCTGAGGTAGGAGCAACATCGGAAGTAATAGTGAATGTGACTGATCCACCTTCAATTACCGACGCGTTATCAACCGAGATATTCAAGGTTGGCTTTTGTACTGTCGGACGCAAACTGGAACCGCTTGAGGTCGGTACCGATGGAGTGACAATAAAGGCGGCCGTGTTAGATCGACCCACTGAATAAGCGGCACTGTTGGGAGCCAGCGAAACGGTGATGGTCTCATCGTTTTCGTTACTTGAACCGCTGTAGCCACGATCAAATTGCCACTTGGCCAAAGCGGTACGAGTTTCTTCCGTGAACAGTGTGTCAACGGACCGAATTGCGTAGCCACCATCATTGAGAATCGTCTCAAGTTGAAGAACATCTGGTCCGACACTGCCAACGTTGAGCTCACGATAGAACGAAAAATCTCCAGGAACTGCCACAGCAGTTCGTCCATCTAGTGCAAATACTCCATCACCGACTTCAACGGTGTCACCGTCTTCAACATTGATCTGACTGACTTTGCCGTCCACTGCTGAGTTGATCTTTTTGGTTTCATCGCGACGTACTTCTCCGGTCACAGTGAGAACATCGGACAGATCGCGTCGTTCAACAGCACGTGGAGTGATCAACAATGCATTGTTAGTGGATGTTCCACCGGACTGCCGACCGATGAATACTGCGACCCCGACGATGGCCACGAGACCGACGATTAATGAGATCTTTTTGATATTGGACATTTAGGCTCCGTTTTCAATGGCGTCGTTGATGCCGGTCTCGGTGAGACATTGATCTAAATCACGCTGGTTCAAATCGCCGTCTGCACTTTGAAACTGTGTTGGATTGATCAGGCCGGAAGAGTCAATTGACGTTTCGATTTTCCAACCCTTTTTCTTCAGGCAGCCAGAGAGTGCAACAAAAGCCTCGTTGCGAGTTTTGATTTCGTCTGGCTCGAGATTGGCTCGGGTGGTGCCAACTTCTTGAAGAACATTGATGATGTCGCTTCGAGCAGCGCACTTTTGGATGACTTCGAGATATGCGGGGTCTTGGTAGGCG
>CALEHE010000164.1 GCA_937876415.1 uncultured Actinomycetes bacterium | reverse complement strand
TGGAGTCATTCCGAATTCAGCAATATCACGATTCATTTCTTCATCAAGGGGGCGAGCGAGTTCACCTTGTGCTGCTTCAAGAATGAGTGGCAACAATGTGGCATCACTCGTGGTATTGAGAAAAAGATCGGGTTGTGACAGCACGTACCGCACAGCGCGTTGAATGGCATCGTGATCGGTGAGCGGCTCATACCAACTGCGATGACCACCGGCTCCGTCATCCCAGCGGCGACGAGCCACCGCTTTGATGGTTTGAGTTGCAGTGTTTCGCGCTCGGCATAAGTCCCGTAAAGCAGTGACATCATCGCGATATTGATCAATTGACAGCAGCGAATGGTTGAACGGAAACAGAACAGCGTCGAAGTCAAATTCAGCAAGACTTCGCAAGTGCATTGACGGAATACGTAAGCCGTGTCCGGTCACGCCAATGAAGCTCACTAGTCCTTCAGCGCGAGCCTGGTTCAGTGCTTCGACTGCGCCACCCTTGCTGAATGCGGTTGTCCACTCATCTGGTTCAACCAAATTGTGCAACTGAATGAGATCAATGTGATTGACCCCCATTCGTTCAAGCGATCGTTCGAGTGCGGCACGAGCAACGGACCCAACGCGCTCTTCAGTTTTGGTGGCCAAGAAAACTTCTGAACGGTGATCGGAGAGCCATGGCTTGAGATGGTCTTCCGAAGAGCCATACATAGCCGCGGTGTCAATGTGATTAACGCCGTACGAGGCCACGAGATCAAGTGTTCTGGTTGCCCGTGATTCGCTCATGCCGCCGAGTGCCGCTGCGCCAAAGATGACACGACTCGAACGATGACCAGTACGACCAAATTCAGCGAAAGGAAACATGGTTACGACGGTAGTTCCTTACCGCCTCCCGTTGAGAACATCGCATGATGTGGCGAACTAGTCTGTCGTTGAGTCATGAAGGGATTAATCACCATGTCGCAGTCCACATATGTAGATGTTTTGATCGTCGGTGCCGGAATCTCAGGTATTGGTATGGCCTATCACTTGCAGCAGCAGTGTCCTGACCGGAGCTACACGATCTTGGAAGGTCGACCCAGTATGGGTGGCACTTGGGATCTCTTCCGCTATCCCGGCGTTCGCTCAGACAGTGATATGCACACGCTTGGTTACAGCTTCAAACCCTGGAAAGAAGCCAAGTCAATCGCTGATGGTCCATCAATCTTGAATTATTTGCGCGAGACCGCGAGCGAAAATGGAATTGACAAGAAGATTCAGTTCAATCATTTAGTCACCAACGCTTCATGGTCGACCGAGACGGCAACTTGGACCGTGACCGCAACTCATAAAGAATCGAACGAGACACTTACCTACACCTGTGGTTTCTTGTCGATGTGTTCGGGTTACTACAGCTATAAAGAGGGATACACACCAGAGTTCCCCGGCATTGAAAACTTCACCGGAAAGGTGGTTCATCCGCAGAAGTGGCCAGACGATCTTGATTACGCAGGCAAGCGTGTTGTTGTCATCGGATCTGGAGCAACAGCGGTAACCGTAGTGCCAGCAATGGCCAGGAAAGCTGCGCACGTCACGATGTTGCAGCGTTCTCCAACGTACGTGGTTTCACGACCCGACCATGATGCGATCGCCGACAGACTTCGCAAGATCTTGCCGGAGAAAACTGCTTACGCGATTACCCGCGCCAAGAACATTGCGTTGACCAAATTCTTCTATAACCGTACGCGTACTCAGCCAGAAAAAATCAAGACACAAATCTTGGGCGGAGTTCGTAAAGCCTTAGGCCCTGATTACGACGTTGATACTCACTTCACGCCCACTTATAACCCATGGGATCAACGTATGTGCCTCATCCCTAATGGTGATCTCTTCACGTCAATTAACCTTGGTAAGGCCTCGGTTGTCACCGATCACATTGAGCGCATTACCGAGACCAGCATTGTGCTGAAGTCAGGCGCAACGCTTGAAGCAGACATCATCGTGACTGCCACTGGACTCAATCTCGTGACACTTGGCGAAATTGAATTCACGGTTGACGGCAACGAAGTCGACTTTGCACAAACCTGGACCTATAAAGGCTTGGCGTATTCAGATGTACCAAACTTGGTGTCGACATTCGGATACATCAATGCGTCATGGACATTGCGTGCCGACGTGGTGAGTAATTACACCTGTCGACTGCTGAACCACATGAAGAAAACCGGCACGCAACAAGCCACGCCGCGTTTACGAGCAGAAGACCAAGGTATGACGGCTCGACCCTGGATTGATGATTTCTCGGCGGGCTATATGCAACGCATGATGCACTTGATGCCCAAGCAAGGTGATCATGCTCCGTGGCTCAATCCTCAACTCATCGCGGTTGATAAGCAGATGATTGTAAAGTCACCGATTGATGACGGCGCCATGCAATTCACGAAAGCTAAAACTCTCGTTTAGCTCTTATGCAGCAACATCAGGCGACCAGCCTGGAGCGGCGAAAACATAACGTAGGCGCTCATTGAAGTTGTCGGATTGAGCAACGTCTTTGGCGATCTGGGCAAGTTCGCCGTATGCCATCTTGACGGGATTGTTGGTGCGGATGTTCTTAGTGAGCCCGTATTGCAGTTGACGAATCTCGGGTTCAAAGGTCTTGAACATGCGGTCCCAGATAATCAGGATGCCGGCGTAGTTCTTGTCGATGTATTGCTTGTTGGCGCCGTGGTGCACTCGATGATGCGACGGCGTGTTGAAGATCTTTTCAACCCAATCAGGTAAACGATCGATTGCCTCAGTGTGAATCCAGTACTGATACAACAAGTTCAACTGACGAGCTTTGACGAATGACGAATATTGGAATCCAAAAAGCGGCATTGGCCAGTACACCCAAGTAGTGAGGTAGCCGTTCCACGATTGCCGAAGCGCCGTTGACAAGTTGTAGCGACGACCCGAGTGATGCGCGGCATGATCGGCCCAGAACAAGCGCACCCTGTGCATCCAGCGGTGGTTCCAGTAATACAAGAAATCCCAGACGATCATCGCGGTAATGATTGAACCGCGGCGTGAACCAAAGTTGGAGAGACGGTGACGAAACAAGAAACCATGAATTTTGCGGTAGGCGCCGTCGAGAGCAAAGCCCATCAGAATTGATCCAACTAAAAGACCAAGACTTCCGGCTGTGTCGTTTTTTTCGTAACCAAGGGGAACGAGTGGATCAGGAACTGGATTGCCATCATCGACTGGTGCCACGGCATCAACATCAACGAGTTCGCGTAATTGACGCTTCTTTAAGACCCGGTGTTCCCAGACCATGGTGGCCGCAAATACTGGCAAGGTGATCTTGTCAATGAAGTCGATCTTGCGCGATGTTGTAGCCATGTCTGAAGGTTACGCCTAACTGAGTTTCTTGGCTAGGCGAACGGTGGCAAGTTTGGTGGGTTCGGCAAGTCCAGTCATAGCAATCTCATAATCGGGCAGGGCGTAGACATCGCCATCGTCGTTGATCATGATGAAACGATCAAATTTGGCTAAGAAGGTTCGATCGTGGCTTACCGCGATGACGGTTCCCTCGAAACCATCAAGAGCCCGTTCAAGGGCTTCTGATGACTCGATGTCGAGGTTGTCGGTTGGTTCATCGAGCAACAAAACATTGTGTCCTTCAATTTCGAGACACAAAATTTCTAGTCGAGCCTTTTGTCCGCCCGACAAGGTTTGAAACTCTTGGCGTGAATTATTGACAAGCCCATAGCGCGCCAAAGCTTTCATTGATTTTTCATCTTCAACTAGACGGTCTCTAATAATGTCCAAACATTGACGACCCGTGAAGTCGGGTCGATCGTTGATCTGTGTGAACACACCAACCGAAGTGCGTGGACCAAAAGTCACAGAACCGACATCGGGAGTGACGCCATTCAAGACTGCGAGTAGGTGACTCTTTCCAGTTCCGTTCGGGCCGATAAGACCGACGCGTTCGCCATGATGTATTTCATCAGAGAATGGAAAGAATAAATCGCCCACGGAAACATCTTCGAGTTTGGCAACGCGGCGTGCGGCATCGGCACCGCGCAAGCGAACATGAATTTGCTGATCGGCGACTGGTGGCGGGGGAGGACCAGCCGCCACGAACTTTTCCCAACGAGTTTCTGCGCCATTGGCCTTCGTTGCATTTTTGAAGTTTTGTGCGGCGCGCTGTTTCATGATCTTCATGTGATGGAACAGTCGACGCTCTTCGTCGTTCCAACGTTTGAGATCGTCGCCCATCAACTCTTGTCGTTTAGCGCGGGCTTCAGGGAAAGTGAGGTAGGAGCCTCCGTGCACCCATGCACCAGAACCTTCAATGACCACAATCTTCGTTGCCACTCGTTCAAGAAGTGTGCGGTCGTGACTGACCATCAAGATGGTTGACTTACACGTCTTGATTTGTTCTTCAAGCCAACCACGCGTGGGAATGTCGAGATAGTTGTCGGGTTCGTCGAGTAACAGAACATCAGCACCCGAAGTTAACAACAAATCAAGAACTAGGCGCTTACGTTCACCACCAGAAAGTTCGCTGACCAAGCGTCGAGAAAAATCATCGACCGGCGTCTTGACACTTCGTTGGGCGGCAGCTTGCCATTTGGTTTCGAGGTCGTACCCACCAAGATCGCCCCAATCACCGAGAGCGTTGGCGTAACCCATGCCATCGTCGCTTCCATCAGCGAGTGCCTTCTCGGCGGCAACAAGTGCGCGACCCGCAGCGCGTAACGCGGTGGGTGCGACTTCAATGAGCATTTCGCGCAAAGTGTCAGTTGGTCGTGACATACCAACGTCCTGGGTCATTGAAAGCATGGTGCCATTGACCGTGAAGTCGCCGCCATCGCATTCGTATTCACCCGTCAAGATTTTAAGAATGGTGCTCTTGCCAACGCCGTTAGCGCCAACCAGAGCAGCATGTTCGCCCGGGGCAACACCAAAACTGACATCAAAGAAAAGCTGGTCAGCTCCGGGAGGTGCGTATTCAAGTTCGGAAATGACGATGCTGCTCACATCGCACATTCTCGCTGGAAAAGTGCGGGGCTACACCTTGAGAAGCAATTTGCCGTAATGGCCACCCGTCATCAACAGGTTCATGACGGCTGGGAAGTTCTCAACACCTTGTTCGATTTGTTCACGAACAACCAATTCTCCGCTACGTAGCCAATCGGCCAGACTCTTTTCGGCACGAGCGTAGTGTTCAGCGAAATGGAAGACCGCAAAGCCCTCCATACGCGCACGTCGTTCGGCCAACTTGAGGTAGTTTTTGGGTCCGCGAACATCGTCCATGTTTTCGTACTGAGATATGCCGCCGCAAATGACAATGCGTGATCCCTCAACAATGCGCATCAACACATCATCAAGAATGTCGCCACCAACATTGTCAAAGAACACGTTGATGCCATCGGGTGCCAACTCATCAAGTCGCGCTGCAACATTTTCATTCTTGTAATCAATCGCTGCATCAAACTTCAGTTCGTCAACCAAGAACTTTGATTTGTGCGCGCCACCGGCGATGCCGATGACTTTGCTTGCACCACTCAGGCGGGCAATCTGACCAGCAACTGAACCAACAGCTCCGGCTGCTCCAGAGACAACAACAGTGTCGCCAGGCTTGACTTGACCGACATCAACAATTCCGAAGTACGCAGTGAGCCCAGTGGTCAATCCAAGTGCTCCGAGATACGCCGACGCTGGTGCAACTGACGTGTCAATCTTCTTCATGGTGAACGCCGGCATCACAGCATGAGTTTGCGAACATAGTGGTCCGAAGACATGGTCGCCTGCGGCGAAACTATCAGCTTTACTTTCAAGAACGACACCAACTCCGAGAGCGGGGATGACTCCGCCTATTTCGGCACCTCGATGAAAACTGCCTTCATTCAAAGTGGTACGAATAAAAGCATCAATACCGAGTAGATCAACTTTGATCAGCAACATGCCATCAGTGAGTTCTGCAGTTTGTTCTTCGCGGTATTCAAAGTTTGAATCGTCAGGTCGAGTAGCGGGACGGCTCTTCAAAACAATTTTCTTGTTTAACTCGGTCATCACAAACCTCCATCAATTCCGATGACTTGACCCGTGACCCAGCTAGAGGCGGGTGAAACGAAATACAAAACTGCTTGACCTAAATCTTGCGGTGTACCTAAACGGCGCATGGGCAAGCGCAACATCTTTTCTAGTTTTGGCAAGTCGTCGTCTTCAAGACGAAGAGCCTTCATCATGATCTCGGTTGGTACCGCACCAGGCATGATGCAGTTGACGCGAATGCGCGGACCAAGTTCTTTTGCGTATGTGACAGTGAGAGAGTTCACTGCAGCTTTAGCAGCCGCATAGTGACCGCTTCCCATCACGGTATTGACGGCGGCCTTTGAGGAGATATTCACAATGCGTCCACCATCGCGCATCAGTCGCGCCGCAACGTTGGTGCATACCCAAACAGACGTGATATTGAGTCGCATTGTTGCATCCCATTCGTTGGGATCGAGATTGGTGAGTGGTGCTTGAATCGGTGAACCACCGGCATTGTTGACCCAAATATCAAGATGACCAAATTCGCTGATGGCTTTTTGTGCGAGAGCTTCAACCGCAGCATTGTCGGTGACGTCAGTAGGCTTGGCAATAGCACGGCCGCCGGCTGCACGAATTTCGGCGGCAACGCGTTCAACCTCATCGGCACGTCGAGCCGCGCAGACAACTGCCGCGCCAGCCTCGGCCAAAGTCTTGGCAATACCTTCGCCGATCCCGCGACCGGCTCCGGTCACGACTGCGACATCGTCTGACAGATCAAATAGTCCACTCATCAGAATTCCCCCATTGATATTTTGAATCTGCGTAAAAGTTACCAGTAGTAAGTAAGCCTGGGGTAGGGGCAAATTCGGGAATTTTCGGCTTGGCACTTTTTTGGGGCAGACTGTCGCCATGTCCTCTGCTGCGCCTCGCCGTCCAGGTCGACCCATTGGGGGTCAATTGGTGATTGATCGCGATCATGTTCTTGACGCTGCTGAACGGGTGATTAAGCGTGACGGACCAGGTGCATCCCTGGAATCGGTGGCTGTTGAGGCCGGGGTCACCAAGCCGATTGTGTATGACCGGGTGGGTGGGCGAGCCGAACTGGCCGACGCCCTGGCCGAGCGCCTCTCCGATCGGATGCTCGAAGCGACCGAAGAAGCAATTGCCGGAGAGACGTTGAATCAGGCCAGTTTGAGCCGTCTCGTACGGGCCAACTTGCTGGCGGTGGCCGAACATCGCGAACTCTTTCTGTATGTCACCGGTGGAAATACCGAACAAACCGCCATCGGACGCCTGTCACTAGCCGAACGTTCAACGACACCTTTGGCTAAAACCCTCGCCGTTTGGCGCAAAAGCCAAGGTCAGGACCCCAAAGTGGCAGATGCCTGGTCATTTGCCATTGTCGGAATGCTGCAAATGATCTCAGTGTGGTGGATTACCCAACCCGAGCGAGCAGTTGACGAAGTGGCCAATCAGATCAGCGATTTGATGTGGAACGGACTACAGGGTCCTCGTAAATAACTTACGAGGGGTAGATATCGCTTGACGGGCGTGTTACTGTCGTCACATATTGATCAACTAGTTAGTTAAGGGAACGCAATGTCCAACCACGACAGTTATGAAGACCTCACCGAATGTGCGCTCACGCCAGAACTTGAACACAAGTTGGTGTACTCACTTGGCGAGTGTGTCTTCATGTGGGTGAATAGCAAAGGCGAACCATTTGGTGTTGTGATGTCGTACTTACCGAAGGACGGCAAGTTGTGGTTGACCGCAGCCGAAACACGTAAGCGCATTCCGGCACTGCGTCGCAATCCACGTTCATCGATTTGTATCAACAGCACTGGCTCAAGTCTTGGTGGTGGAAAGACCATTACCTATAAGGGTGACTGCTTTATTCACGACGACCGTGCCACCAAAGATTGGTTCTATCCCGAGTTCGCTAATCGTTTGCGTCCTGACAATCAGCAGGCCGCTGATGAATTCCGCAAGTTCCTTGATTCACCTCATCGCGTGATCATGGAATTTATACCCGATTATTCACTCAGTTTCGATGCCACATTGATGTGGGCTCGATCGCCAGACGCAGTCAAGAAGTAACCGACTCTTATTCAGAATCAACCTTCACAACCAGGAGACACACCATGTCAATGCTTGAAGAAATCCCGGCCCACCTTCAAGGTAACGGTCGTCCAACACAAGAAGAACTCACGCTGACCGACCTCAAAGTCGTCGGACATATTCCGACCGAACTTGATGGTCGCTACCTTCGAAATGGTGCGAATCCGTTAACTGGTATGAGCGATCACCCGTTCTTTGGCGATGGAATGATCCACGGTCTTCGTCTACAAGACGGTGCAGCAAAGTGGTATCGCAACCGCTATGTGCAGACACCTTTCATCAAGGATCCATCGATCAACATTCTTGATCCCTCTGTCACGATGGACATGACTTGTTCGAAAGCCAACACTCATGTAGTTGGACACGCAGGCCAAATTCTTGCTCTTGAAGAAGGACACTTTCCGTACGTTCTTGATGGCAATCTCAACACCATTGGTTCAACCGATTATAACGGTGTCTTGAAGGGCGCGTTCACAGCACACCCGAAGATCTGCCCGACGACTGGCGAAATGTTGGCATTTGGCTATGCGCCGCTGCCGCCGTACCTCACCTACTTCCGTGTATCGGCCGACGGCAAGATGGTGCAGCGCGAAGAAATTACCGTGACTGGTTCAACCATGATGCACGACTTCAACATCACTGAAAACTATGTGGTGTTCATGGACCTGCCTGCGGTGTTTGATCTCAACTTGGCCATTGAAGGCAAGATGCCGATCACATGGAGCGACACCTACCCGGCGCGTCTTGGTGTGATGCCACGCAACGGAAACGATTCACAAGTGAAGTGGTACGACATCAACCCGTGTTATGTCTTCCACCCAATGAACAGCTACGAAGAAGGCGACAAGATCATTCTTGATGTTGCTCGCTTTGAACACATCTGGAAAAAAGATGCCATGGACTTCCCGCCGCCCAACTTGTGGCGTTGGACCATCAACACCACCACTGGCAAAGTCACCGAAGAACAAATTGATGATCGTGGAGCAGAGTTCCCACGCGTGAACGATGCAGTCATTGGCAAGAAGCACCGTTACGGCTACGAAATGTCGATGGGTAACGCTGGCTTTGGTCAAGTCGACGAAGGTGCGATTTTGAAGTACGACCGTCAGGCCGGAACGTGCGCTGAAATCAAACTCGGTAAGGGCCGTACCTGCGGCGAAGTCGTATTCGCTCCAGCCGAAGGCGCCAAAACTGAAGACGATGGTTACTTGATGACATACATCTATGACCAACACAAGGACGCAAGTGAGTTCGTCATCGTGGACGCCAAGTCGATGAGTAGCGAATTCATTGCAACTGTTCAATTGCCACGAATCCCCTTTGGGTTCCACGGCAGTTGGGTACCGGCCACAGTGGCCAACTAAGTAAGCGCCGCAATTCGCGGCATACAACTGAGGGGGAAATATGACACGATCCATGAGTTTGGGGACTCCAGGATCACGGCGGCGCTCACGAGCGCTCGCCGCGGTCGTTGCTGGTGGTCTGTTCTTTGTTGCATGTGGTGGTGGTGACGATGGCGATAGTTCGCCAGCGGAAACGGAAGCACCGGCAACAAGCGAAGCACCGTCGACTGACGCACCGATGACCTCGGATGCTCCAGGCACGGATGCACCTGTAAGCGAAGACGGTCCGCCGACTGGACCTGAGATGCTGATCGGAATGGTCAACACCGAAGGCAATCCCAACGGGCTTGACTTTCCAGATCTTCGTCGCTTTGCCAAGGCCGCTTTTGAATACATGAATTCCAGTGGTGGATTCGGTGGTCGCCCGGTCAAATTCGAAACCTGCGTTGCTGGTGGTACTCCTGAAACGTCACAGAAATGTGCTCAAGAGTTAATCGGTAAGGGCGTTGAACTGGTCCTGCTAGGACTCGATCTGTTCCCTGACTATGCCACCTATGGAGCAGCGAACATTCCCGTGATTGGCGTATTGCCGATTCTGCCGCCCGACAACACGGCGGAAGCCTTGTTCTTGACGGGTGGAAACGCGACGACGACTGCGGTCATGGCCGTGATCGCTCAGGATCGCTACCAGGCCAAGACCGTCGGCATGATTCATGCCGACAATGCAGGGGCTAACTCAACCGCTGCTGGTGTTCAAGCAGCTTTAGATAAGGCTGGAATCAAATGGAAAGCCGTCACAGGTGGAGACAACGAAACCGATGCGGGCTATCTCGGTTTGATGAAGGCCGCCAATGCGGATGACCCTGATATTTTGATCTCGCTGTATGCCGACGCTGGCTGTATCGGAACCATTCGTGGTTATGCCACTGCGGGTATCACCAAGCCAGTCTTGACGACCAGCATCTGCTCGGACAGCGATGTCATCAGTCAAGTTGGCGATGATGCAAATGGTTGGGTATTCGTTGGTGGTCAAATTGAACGCGACACCCCAGAAAAGGCATTGCTCCAAAAGATCTTGGCTCCTTATATTCCAAATGAGGAAACAGGCGAAATGGGTGTTGAGCCCGCTGATGTGAAGACCACTGCTCTCGGTCTTGGCGGTCTGGGTACCGTTTTGACAATGACGCTCCGTGACATTGCCGCCCAAATGGTTGCTGAAGGTACTGAAATGACGGGTCAAAACTTGTACGACTACCTGAAGGTAACTGATGGTCTGTACCTGTTTGGCGGAATCACTCCACTCGACTGCGGCGCAGCTGCTCCGACCTACTCGTCGTTCTGCTCGTTCGTCTTTGAGGCGACTGAATACAAAGACGGTGCTGTCGTTTCTGTCGAAAATGGAAAGCTGTGGGACAGCATCCCGCTGCTTCCCTGATCAGTTAAGTGTTGCCGAGCAACAAGGAAAATTGAGAACCACATTATGAATGATTATCTTTTTTACTTGTTGCTCGGTAGCGCTGCTGGGGCGATCATTGCTGGTTTTGCAATGGGTCTCATCATTAGTTATCAGGGCTCTGGCATTGTCAATTTTGCCTACGGCGCGATTGCAATGTGGAGTGCTTACGTTTACGCAGAACTCCGGAATGGGGCCTATTTGTTCCCCATTCCGGGTCTGCCAGACCGGTACCACTTTGGCGGCGATGTCGGCTTCATATGGGCATTTATTTTGGCTCTGTTGACTGCGGCGCTTACCGGACTGGTTATATACGTATTGATATTTCGTCCCTTAAGAAATGCTCCCGCTTTGGCTCGAGTTGTGGCCAGTGTGGGCTTGATCATTGTTTTGATTGGTCTGAAGGATCGACGGTTTCCTGATCAACTCGCAATGCGAGTCGATCCAATTTTGCCCCGCGAGGTCGTGACGATTACTGAAAAACTTCGCGTGCCGCGAGACGGACTTTGGCTGTTGGGCATTGTGCTACTGATCACCCTCGTTGTGTGGGCAGCCAGCAAGTACCTTCGATTTGGTCTCGCCACTCGAGCGGCCGCCGAGAATGAAAAGGGAGCTGTTCTTCTCGGTCATTCACCCGATTTCCTGGCGGCTTCAGGCTGGGTGCTTTCATCGGTTGTCGGTGCAGTAGTTGCCATTTTGGCCGCACCACTCGTGCAACTCAATGGTTCGATTTTTACATTTGGTTTCTTGATTCCAGCATTGGGTGCTGCACTCATTGGTAAGTTCCGCAACTTTTGGCCAACAGTGTTAACGGGTGTTGCCATCGGAATGGTGCAGAGCACATTCACCAAGATGCAACTTGATTTTAGTTGGTGGCCTCAGTATGGGATGCGCGAGGGTTTGCCCTTTATGGTCATCATCGTCACCATGATTGTGTCGGGTGAGCGTCTGCCCGAACGTGGCTCAGTTGGTGGTTGGAAACTGCCGTACGTTCCGCCAGCCAATGTCACGTGGTTTTCAGCGGGAGTGCCCATTCTGATTGCGTCAGCGGGCATTCTTTTCCTGGGACCGTTGTGGCGCGCCGCCATTATGAGTTCGTTGATCGCGGCGGTCTTGGCATTGTCTTTCGTCGTCTTGATCGGTTTTGGTGGTCAGACTTCTCTTGCTCAAATGGCTTTCGCTGGTATTGGCGGATTCGCGTTGTCAAAATTGGCGACCAATTACGGAATCCCCTTTCCGATTGCTCCTATTCTTGCGGCGCTTGGTGCCATGGTGTTCGGGGTTTTGGTTGGTCTACCGGCCTTGAGGGTACGTGGTACCAACTTGGCGATCGTGACCCTGGCTGGCGGGGTGACTATTGCCGAATTTGTCTTTAAGAATCCGTGGGTCATCGGCAGCATGGCTACTGGAGGACCAAAAATTCCCAATCCTTCACTGGGCGACTGGAATCTCGGATTGGTGTACGGCAATAAGACCTCGCGACCCGTGTTTGCCTTTTTCCTTTTGGCGGTTTTGACGATTTTGTGTCTGATGGTGGCCAACATTCGTCGCAGTGGATCGGGTCGAGTGATGTTGGCAGTTCGTAGCAATGAAAGGGCGGCAGCAGCTGTTGGCATCAACAACACCCATGTGAAGATGATGATGTTCGGGTTGTCGGCCTTTATCGCTGGTATGGGTGGTTCCCTGATTGCTTATCGATTCGGTGCCGTGTCCGATCTGTCGTACGGAACCATTGCATCGCTGACAGCGTTATCGTTCGCCTACCTCGGTGGTATCACAAGCGTCAGCGGAGCAGTGACTGCCGGTGTCACGGCAGCGTCAGGAGTTGCTTTCTATTCAATGAATCAAGTGTTTGGTTCGTTTGGTCGATGGGAGGCACTGATTGGTGGAGTGTTGTTGATTGTTACTGCGATTGCCAATCCCGAAGGAGTCGCCGGTGGTATTCGTATGCAGGTGGCTCAAAAGCGGCAAGCGAAAGAACTGGCGAAGCAAGAGAAAACCGCTTTAGCTTCGACCTAGATGACTAGGGTTTGGCAATCATTTGAACGTCAAGTGATGAATTGCCAGGAGGCAGAAGTGAAAAGTTTGTTGGATTAGTGGTTTCAGTAATTGCAATCGTGGGCTTTTCGTCCTGTGGTGGCGACGATGGCGGTAACTCCAATGGCGCTGAAGTTATTGCTCAAGAACTCATTAAGTCGGCTGGTGATCAAGGTATTGAAGTAGACGCAGACTGCCTCGACAAAGTCTTTTCAGAATTAAGTGATGCAGATGTGAATCTTCTGACCGAGAACTTGGATGGATTGAATAACGGAACTCTAGAGACCACTGCTATTGGTCTCTCAGACGAAGGTATGGCAATTGTCAATAAGATCTTTGACTGCGTTATATAGGGCTGAAATCAGACTTCAATGACTTCAGGGGAACCCGCAGTCACCTTGAAAGTTTTCCACGTCGAAACTGTCGAACCCTCTACTAACGCATTATCAACGATGCGGTAATCGGCAGTCCACGAATCAGCGGTGACGGTGTGCAAAATGTAACCACGATGTTGTGCCTCGGCATCAATGATGTTGGTTAAAGAGACAAAGAGAGCTTCTGTTGCTGCGTTGACGTTGCCACTTGATGAGATTGATGTCGCGACAAATTCAATACCTCGTGGAGTCTCTGGGGCAGAAGTGGTTGTCAGTTGGCCAACGCCTCCCAGATGAATATCGCCGGTGAGCACGATGAGATTTTTTGCCTGTGCCGTGTCAACCGTCTCAAGTAGTCGATCACGTGATGGGGCATATCCGTCCCACTGGTCGTAATTCAAAATCGCTGCACCAAGTCTGATATCGGTCATGACGGTTTGGTTGGCGAGGACGGTCCATGTGGAATCACTCACCACGTTGTCGGCAACCCATGTTTCTTGTTGTGTGCCGAGAATGGTTCGGTCGGGGAGCAGAGCTTCTTCACAAGCGGGTGTGACTTGCAGAATGGCATCTCCACAGGCTTGATCGTCGCGATATTGACGACTATCAAGAACAAGCATGTTGACAAGTCCACCCCACTTGACCTGACGGTAAATGGTGAGGTTTTCGTCAACGGGCGGGGCAAGTCGAACCGGCATATGTTCCCACCAAACTTGGTAAGCCGCAGCGCGACGTTCAGCAAACCCAGCCGTGTCAATGGCGTCTTGAGGATTTAAGTTGGCGTAATTGTTCTCCACTTCATGGTCGTCCCAAGTAACGACCCAAGGACAAACCGCGTGAGCAGCCTGCAAAAGAGGATCACTCTTGTACAGTCCGTACCGATTTCGGTACGCGATGATGTCCGTGATTTCTTCGCTGTTATGAAGACGAACCGTATTGTCGCCGAGAGTTCCGACACCACCTTCGTAGATGTAGTCGCCAAGGAAAACAACCAGATCCGGCGCCTCTTGCACCATGTCGTCATACGCGGTGTAATAACCAGCGGTGTAGTTCTGGCACGATGCTGTGGCAATGCGTACAGGCTCAACTGAATCAGCAGGTGCTGCTAGTCGAGTTTGACCAACGGGACTGGTGTAGCCGCCCACTCTGAATCGATATGAAACAAAACTCTGTTGAGTAGGGAGTGAAACATCGACATGAAGTGCGTGGCCAAATCTTGTCTCAGCGGTCGCAACACCAGTAGCAATGATGTCGGTGAATTGATCAGTGCTTGAAACTTCCCAAAGCACATCAATGTCTTCGTCGGGCATGCCACCGCCGTTGAGGGCATCAATCGCTAGTCGGGTCCACAAGATTACCGACTCGGTTGTGGGGTCTCCTGATGCAACGCCAAGAGTGAACGGATCACCCGATAGCGCTACCTGTGGAACCGGACTGGTGGTCGGAGCAGAAGTAGTTGATGTGCCTGGTTGTGTATCTGTCGACTTTTCATCCTTTGAGCAAGCGACCACGACGACCGAGGCACTGAGGGCAAAAAACATCCGACGTGAAATTGGAGAAGTCATGGTGAGAGTTTTACAGATTTTGTCAAGGGCGTGTGATTTCCAAGAAAGTGATTCCACCGATTTCATGAGTAGTTCATTTGACCTATAGATCGTCTGTTTTTTCTTCATCACTCTTCATTGCAACCGACACCGTTGGGAGGTTCTGAAATCCCACAGTGTCACTATGAAAGGAAAATTGATGAAGAAACAATGGCTCTTTGGAGCAATGTTGCTTTTCGGGGCGTGTGGCGGGACTTCGGGTGACGTGATTGGTCAACTGGTTGAAACTAATTCTCCAGACACCGCAGTGGTGCCAACCGCGGTCATCCACTCAAGTAATTCGGTGGCCGTAGAAAATGTGAGCGATCCGCTACCGACCGCCGCGGATGATCTAATGAGTGCCTTTGCCGCACTGATGCAAGCGCGTATTGAATGCGGGCGTCAGCCGTATTCGTGCGATGTTGCAACATTTACCGAAGTAAATAGTCCGATCTATAACGACCTCACGGAACTCATCACCACTCGTCGAAGTGCTCGAATCACCGCAACGGGCGGTGGAGAAATCCGCTACCGAATCGACAAGACAGAGTCCCTGTCGCCATCAAAGGCCCTGGTGTACACCTGCATTACCGATGATGTTGTATTAGTTGATGGCGACATCATCTTTGACGACTCCATGATGAGCTCACTGGTGACATTCAAACTGTCCAAAGTTGAGGGTCGTTGGTTGTGGAGCGAAGGCACCTTGACCCGATGGACAACAGAGGAGGATCTATGCGGCTTCGACGCATGAGTGTGTTGGGACTTCTTGTTTCACTGGTTGTGATGATGTGTGCTGATGTCCATCGGCAAGTTTTAGCCACCGATGCACCAGTTGGTAGTGGGGGAACCACCGGTGACACCATTTGGGCTGGTATTCAAACTTCATCACCACCTGGCGGGTCAGGGCGGGACTCATCTGGTTTTCGTTGGGTGCCGGCGATCATCTACGACAGTGGCATCGGTGCAACAACTGGAATCACCAAACTGGTTGGTTCCATTCGTTACGACTTGTACCAACGACACACACCGGATGGTCAGATGACATTGGTCTGGATTCCTCGACCATCAACTGCCCAATTGGCACAGAATGCCGCCATCTTGGTTCGTGGCCGATTGCCTCAACCATCGGTCATGACTGCTCCACCCATTGACAATGTTGTTGTCAATGTTGGAATGTGGATCTGGGCTGATACGAATTGGTGGCGTCCGGTGACCGCGATGGCTTGGGTGCCAACAGTATTTGGCTCGGCATGGGCACGTACGACCGCAACTCCGGTGCGACTGCGATTCATCTCTCAAGATGACGGAACAGCCAACGGCGGACTTGTTGGTTCGATGGAGTGTGATGGGCCAGGTTTTGAATGGAGTGTCGTTTTTGGAGACGAAGCATCGTCCCCTTGTATGTACACCTATCAACATTCGTCAATCAGTCGAGACGGGGGAGTATTCGTTGGCGTTGTTTCCGTTGATTGGGAGATTTCGTGGACATCTAATAGCGGTACTGGCGGAACTTTGCCGTCGTATACAACGAGCTCTTTTGTGGCTGTAAGTGTGGATGAACTTCAGGCGCTCGTTGGATGAGCGTCGGTGTTTTTGTCGTTGACTATTTCAGGCGGAGTACGTTGCGACCACACCACACCAATAATCACGAGGGCAGCACCAAGTAACTGAATTGCTTTGAGCGAATCTCCGAGAATGACAACAACCCAAATTAACGTGAGAACTGGTTCGGTGGTTGCGACAAGCGCAGCCGAGGCCGGACCGAGATGACGAACTCCTAAGAAAAATCCCATACTGGCAATAACCGTGCTGATTAAAGCGAGACCAACCATTGAACTCGCGCCGTTGAAAGTGGCGGGGAAATCGGGTGGCCATTTGAAGATTGCAACGACAACTGCGAAGACCAAAGAACCTGTCAAACTCCATGCGGATGCCACGAGTCCGTCACCGGCTTGATCTCCTCTCACGAGGCGTTCACTCAAGATCATGTACGTCGCGTACATCACAGCATTACCGAGAGTGAGAATGAGTCCAAGTAATGTCGCGCCACCAGCACCATCAAGAACTTCGGGAACTGTGAGTGCGATACCTACGAGAGTGATCGCAACTGCAATCCACACATGTTTTGATGCTGGTCTTCCTAACAGCGATGCACCAACTGCGACCATGGCTGGATAGGTGTAAATGATGACGATGTATAACGCACCAGGCATGCGGTCAAGGGCTGCAAAACCCAACCATGAAACCGAACCGAAAACTAAGCCAGCTGCGAACCGCGGTTTCCAGGCCACCGAAAATGGGCTGGGGCCACCACGTCGGTGGCGTACGACAATGAAAATCCACGCGACTGGAACAGCAATGAAGAAACGCCAAAGGAGAACATCAATGGCGTCAAGTTCTTTGAGAACGGTTTTGCCGAAAATGGTGAACATCGAATACGCACTGGCGCTGATGAGCATCCATATGACACCAATTGTTTTCGACGACACGAATGAGAAACGCTACGCCATCAGACCATCAGTAGCGCGGTCTGCGGCTATTTTTAAGATCATGTCCTCAAGGGCTGATGCGGTAATCGCTGGTGAGTAGAGGTGCCCCTGATGAGTCGTGCACCCAAGTGCAAGAAGCGCATCGGCCTGGGCTCCGCTTTCAACCCCGTCAGCAGAAATGCTGATACCGAGGTCTTTTGCCAAATTGACCATGGCGCGAACAACAGCGCGATCGCTGGCATGAGACGTGAGAGCGTCAACATGAAGACGATCGACGCGTACTTCATCAAGTGGAAGTGAGCGCAACATTGACAAAGACCCGCCACCGCGGCCGGCATCCTCCAAACAAACGCGAGCGCCGAGTTGACGCATCTCGGTCAGCACCCCAGCAGCTCCAACGAGATCGCTGAACATCGCAGTTTCGTAGACGTCGAGTGTCAACATGCTCGGATCAATACCTGTGAAGTAAGAGGCCACTTGGCCATCACGCCACGCGCGTGGAGTACAACGGTGGGGCAGGTTGACGCGGAATCGAAATCCGGTTGGAAGTCCGAGTGCCACCAAGCGACGAATCACGGGCCGTGATTGTTGCATGATGACTGATGTCAGTCGTTCAAGTGTGCTGGCGTCTTCGGCCATCGTCAGCATTGCGCCTGCACTCGTGATAGATCCATCGCGTCGAATCCATCGCGCCAAAATTTCAGCGCCAATTATTTGGCCAGTGTTGGCATCAAACTCTGGTTGAAAGAATGGAACAACATCGCCGGCATCAATAGCAAGACGAAGTGAACGTTCTTCAGCAGCGCGTCGTTGCATTTCAACGCGAATATCTGAAGTGAAGATCTCAATACGATCACGACCGGCGTCTTTGGCGCGATGTAGAGCAACGTTGGCAAAGCCGATCAGTTCACTTGCGGTGTCATGAGTGTCGGGCCCGACTGCAACGCCGATACTGACTGAAATGCGCACAAGTCGGCCGCTGAGTTCAAGTGGCTCGCTCATGACCTGAGTGAGACGATGGGCAACCGCAGAAACGCGAGCGATATTGGTTGCATCATCAATCACAATGATGAATTCGTCGCCCCCGAGGCGGCCCGAAACACAATCTGCTGGCATGACCGAACGAATACGGCGTCCAATCACTTGCAGAAGTTGATCGCCCGCTCCGTGACCAAGTGAATCGTTGATGCTCTTAAAGCGATCGACATCCATGAACAGGACGGCGATCTTGTGTGAATCGCGACTGTGGGCGATGGCGCGTTCGAGGTGTTCGATAATTCCGTGACGATTGAGAAGTTCAGTTAACGAGTCGTGGGAGGCAACATGGGCCAAGCGGTCATTGGCTTGGGCGAGCTGTTCTTGTTCGGACCGCAAACTGACGACAAGTCGTTGAGTGCGTGAGTGTTGACGTAACAAGTTGGCGATGCTGACGACAGTGAGCAAAGCGACGGCCAACAGAAGGGCCGGAATCACGGTCGTCGCAATAAGCACCCTGTTGTATCGGTTGACATCTCAACTAACTTGACACTATTTACGAAGGCGGGGGAACACCATGGGGGTGCTGGCCTGATAGGCCTCCCAATCTGGGCGACGTTCGGCGCTGCGCTTTTCGGCGATTGGGATACTGGCCGCAAAAAACATGACGGTCATGGATAGGGCACCGACACCAGCCCACCACGAACCCGGTTCGGCGGCAAGGACGAAGATAAAAAGCGACCACCACCAGCACATTTCCCCTAAATAGTTGGGATGACGTGATCGCGACCAGAGTCCAGTATTGAGAACATCACCGGGTTGTTTGGTGCGGTTGAAACGGCGTAAATCAAGGTCGGCGAACTGTTGAAGGGCCACTCCAGTGAGGGCGACAACAATCGCAATGCCGTCCAGTACTCCAAAACTTCGATCGGAATGCGAGGCCACAATGGCCATAGGAATTGAACCCAAGGTGACCACGATCATTGGGAACAGGTGAACCGAGGTCAGACTGACGGCCCAGCGTGGCATGGGCGCGGTCTCGTACAGCATGCGGTAACGCCAGTCTTCGTGATCAAGTCCGGTCCAGCCGATGGCCCAATTTGCCGTGAGACGTACGCCCCACAGCGTGGCGCATACCGCCACCGCCAGACGGCGCAGGTCAGCGTCGCTGAAAAGTCCAGGGTCATCAAGCACGATGCAGAACCAGATGGCAAAACTTGGGGGTATCACGCTCCACCAGGCATCAAAGGTTGAACCATTGCCGACGATTTGGCTGGCGATGTATAAAAACGCAACCGACGCGACGTATCCCCAGATGAGGCCCTTGACGGGGTGGTCTGAACCAATGATTGACGCGATGAGCAATGACCCAGCAACAGCCACAAGATAGAGAACAACTATCAAGGCGAAGGATCGCGAGCGGGTCCACGAGGATGCGCGAGAAGAATTCATACCCACATCTTGACCGAACGACCCGATGATTAACGGGTTCTGCGTCTCTCGTAGGGGTCCACTGAGATCTACGCTTGTGACATGTTGCGTCGCTTCATCAGTATTTCTGGGCTGATTCTTGGCGCCGTTGTACTGACAGTTTTGCTCCCGGCGTGGTTGCCATTGGTCATCATCATTGATGCGTTTCGCTTGAAGTGGCGCTTTCCCTTAGCCCGGTTGCTGTTATTCGCGGTGTGTTGGGCGTGGCTGGAAACTGCTGGCGTCATATGTTCAGCACTGCTTTGGATTGGTGGCCAAAGTAAGAATTTGTCACGGCACTACGCGCTACAACGATGGTGGGCCGATCGCCTTCTGCGGGCGTTGAAGGCGACCTGTGGTTTTTCAGTCGAGGTTGAAAATATAGATGCTTTAAAGCCAGGCCCAGTCATTCTTTTGGCGCGGCACGCCAGCCTGGCTGACTCACTTGTTTCTGCATATGTTGTGACCACGTTGGCGCACATGAATCCGCGATTTGTTTTAAAACGTGAGTTATTGGCTGATCCGTGTCTTGATGTGGTTGGTCAACGTTTACCGAATCACTTTCTTGATCGTCAAGCAACCGATTCAACTCCCGAACTTGAGGCTCTTCAAAGTTTGGTCACAAATATTGACGCCTCAACCGTTGGAATCATTTTCCCAGAGGGAACGCGAGCAAATAATAAGAAGCGAACGCGAGCGCTTGAAAAAATCGCAACTAATGATCAGGATCGCGCTGATCGTTTGAGTGATATGCGACATCTGCTGCCACCCCGACCGGCTGGTGCCGCAGCGATGTTACGAGGCTGTACATCTGCTGATGTCGTAGTGGCCTGGCATGTTGGCTTTGAGGGACTTGACACCTTTGGCGGAATTTTGAAGGCGATTTCGTCAGATATGCCACCGATTCGATTTCATTTACGGCGCGTCAGCCGTGATGTGATCCCGGATGCGTCAATAAGCAATGCCGAAGGGTTCACGCGGTGGTTAGATGATGAGTGGATGCGTATGGATGGTGAAGTAGATGATGCGTTATCAGCAAGAAACGAGATGAGGAGAAATCATCATGGGTGAAGTGATGTTGAGTTCAGCGATAGGAATCGTCGCATTGATGTTGACAACTTGGATTGTCAGTTTGATCAAAAAGAATGCGTCCATCGTTGACATCGTGTGGGGCCTCGGTTTTGTTTTGGTTGCCTGGATCTCTCGCGCTGTC
>CALEHE010000163.1 GCA_937876415.1 uncultured Actinomycetes bacterium | reverse complement strand
TCTTGCAATGCAAGTGAACCGAGCACAACTTCACCAGTTGTTCCGTCAAGCGAAATGATGTCGCCTTCTCTAACAACGATGTCGCCGACTGAGAACTGCTTGCCTTCAATCTTGATGGCTTCTGCACCAACAACTGCTGGCGTTCCCCAACCACGAGCAACCACAGCGGCGTGACTCACGAGTCCACCACGAGCGGTCAAAATTCCTTCAGACACCATCATGCCGTGCACGTCCTCGGGACTCGTTTCGCTACGAACCAAGATGACCTTTTCGCCACGATCTGAAGCATCAGCAGCTTCATCGGCAGTGAAGTACACCTTGCCAACAGCAGCGCCCGGAGATGCGGCAAGACCCTTAGCGATCACTTTCTTAGCACCAGCTTCAAACTGCGGGTGAAGAACCTGATCGAGGTGCTCGGCAGCAACGCGAGTAATTGCTTCTGTTTTGCTGATCTTCCAAGAATTCTTCTTGCCCTTGGATCCAACGGTTCCCTTGGTCATGTCGACAGCCATACGCAGAGCAGCAGCACCGGTGCGCTTGCCAACACGGGTCTGCAACATCCACAACTTGCCTTGTTCAATGGTGAACTCGGTGTCGCACATGTCTTTGTAGTGCGCTTCAAGGCGCACAAAGATTGCCATCAATTCATCGTGAATCTTCGGGAACTTGGCCTTCAAAGCATCGAGGTCTTCGGTGTTACGAATACCAGCAACGACGTCTTCGCCTTGGGCGTTGACCAAGAAGTCACCGTATGGCACGTTTTCGCCGGTTGCCGCATTACGGGTGAAACCAACGCCGGTACCTGAATTGTCATCGCGGTTACCGAACACCATCGTTTGCACGTTGACGGCGGTGCCCAAATTGTGATCAATCTTTTCGCGAACGCGATAAGCAATAGCGCGAGCACCGTTCCAACTCTTGAAGACTGCTTCAACCGCACCGCGCAACTGCGCTTCGGGCTTTTGTGGGAATGCTTTGCCAGTTTCTTTCTTCACGACTTCGAGGTACTGCGCGCAAAGTTCTTTCAAAACCGTTGAAGTCAACTCGGCGTCATTCTTTACCTTGGCCTTTTCTTTGGCGACCTCAAGTGGGTGCTCGAAGTGATGACCTTCAACACCAAGAACAATGCGTCCGTACATCGCAATGAAACGACGGTATGAGTCGTAGGCGAAACGCTCGTCGCCGGTGACCTTGGCAAGACCCTTCACGCTCTTGTCATTGAGTCCGAGGTTGAGAACCGTGTCCATCATTCCCGGCATTGAAAACTTTGCACCCGAACGTACGCTCACGAGCAAAGGATCGCTGGGGTCGCCCAACTTGCGCTTCATAGCCTTTTCAAGTTTCGCAATTTGGGTTTTTATCTCGGCGTCAATGCTCTTGGGCCAACCACTCACCATGTAATCGCGACACGCGTCGGTGCTAATGGTGAAACCAGGTGGAACCGGCAACTTCAAAACGCTGGTCATCTCGGCAAGATTGGCGCCCTTGCCCCCGAGCAGATCTTTCATCTGCATTGGTGGGCGGCGATGTTTCTGATCAAATGAATAAACGTACGGCACAAGCACCGAGTCTACGACTTCTCAAGTTGAGGCATAACATCAAAGTGCATGCGCATTTTCGGGTTTCCAGTGCAGATACGTCCAGGTTTCGCCCTGTTCATGTTGCTGATCATTGTCATTAACGGAGTCCCCATGGGGCCTTGGCTCGCAGGTTCAGTTGCCGGCTTTACCTTGCTCCATGAGCTCGGCCATGCCTTTGCCGCCCGCCGAACCGGAGCGACAGCACAAATATCCCTCGATTTCTTGGCCGGATATGCCTCGTTCACCCCAACGCGCGACTTACAACGCTGGGAAAGAGCGGGAATCTCTTTGGCTGGACCATTCATCCAAATCGCGACCGGTTGTGTTGTCTTACTTGCCTTTGGTGTCAATCCGCTCAGCCATGACCAATTCGCCGCCGACTATTGGTCTTTCGCTATTTGGTGGGCGGGACCAGCAATCGGTTTTTTCAACCTGATTCCGGTACTGCCGCTCGACGGCGGAAATGTTGCTGCCGAGATCCTGGACTACTTGTCGCCAGGTCGGGGCCGGAACATGATGATCAAAGCGAGTCCGTTGCTCACCGCAGGAGCATTCATCGCAATGGTCTTTGTTGATGACCTCCGCCCGCTCGCTGCGTTCGCCGCCATTTTGCTGGTTTTACAGTTGCAAACAATGTCGGCATTAGCTGCGACATCACCCGATCGCCGCTCATTTGAATTGGAACAGCAACGGCGACTGGCCGCCGAAGCCGAAGACACTGCGTGGAGAACCGGCCGACCAGGCATGTTACAAAGCCCGCAGGTGATGTCGCCATGGTGGGATGCATATTCAAAGATGCGGGCCGGCCATTCATCAGCAACTTCGTTCATTGTCAACGACTTATTGAATACCGAGCTGGATCGTGCACCGTGGTGGCCGCCACACGCGGCGAGCAACGAACAACTTGCACAATTGGCGGCCCAACTTCCTCGACCACTTCCAGAACCGACGTCTGAAACATCTGAACTTTCGGCGATGACGCTTCTCATAGTTTTGCGACGCACAGGATATTTTGAAGATGCTGCACAGTACGGTTCGCTCCTTTTTAAGGTTTATCCCGCATCAGTTGTCGCTATTGAAACGGCACGAAGTATCACGATGCTTGGGCATTACGACACAGCAGCACAGTGGCTCACTATTGCCGGACGAGTTGACAATCAACACGCCCAACTTCTTCATGCAG
>CALEHE010000162.1 GCA_937876415.1 uncultured Actinomycetes bacterium | reverse complement strand
ACTTGTACAACCTTGACAACACCCTTATCCCACTTGGCAAAGTTATGCAGGTCTGCCATGTAGGCAAACGCTTCTTGTTGAGTCATCGAACTAGGAATTGTTGTGACATATCTGGCCATGAGTTCACCGTACAGCAATGTTTGTGTCTAGTGGTGTGCGAGTCGCTCGCCTTGGGTCACATGTGGTTAGCCCTGCACCGGTAAGGCATCTGGTGATACCACTTCGTCAGACGAGGTCACCTAAATAACGGCTCAATCGTGTTCACAACCCGTCTGCACTTCGTCGCCGTTCGTGTGAGGGTGATTACATGGACGCGTGAATGAAAATCGCTGGTCAATAGACGCAACGCGCCAATGGAGTGAACGAGTCGGCTGGAGAGTCGGCTGTAACTTCTGTCCATCCACTGCGGGCAACCAGCTTGAAATGTGGCAGGCCGAAACTTTTGATATCAGCACAATTGAACGAGAACTCACATGGGCTGCCGACATCGGAATGAATACCGTTCGGATTTATCTCCATGATTTGTTATTTGCTGAAGAACCAAGAGATTTTCTGGGGCGAATCGAGAAAGTCTTTTCAGTGGCCGCCTCAAAAGACATTGGCGTCATCCCAGTTCTCTTTGATGGCGTGTGGAATCCAAAGCCACAGTTAGGTAAGCAACCCGAGCCAAAACCTTTTCTGCATAACTCAATGTGGGTTCAAAGTCCTGGTTCAGACATTTTCTATGATCGCTCGCGATGGTCTGAGTTGCGAAACTATGTTTTCGAAGTGCTTTCATTTTTCAAAGATGATGAGCGCGTGATCGCCTGGGACCTCTTCAACGAGCCTGATCAGGTTGATGTGGTCACTCTGAAACTTGGATCACGTGACGAAAAGATCGCCACGGCTACAGAACTTGTCTCGACGGTGTTTCATTGGGCGCGCGAAGTTGGTGTCACCCAGCCGCTGACCGTTGGGGTGTGGGAATACGACAAGGATGGCCAAGTGGCCATGAACTCTCTCAATCAACTCATCGTTGATCAAAGTGACATAATTTCATTTCACTGTTATGAGCCTCGCGATAAATTGACGGCCGTGATCAATGCACTCGCGACACATGGTCGACCGTTGTTGTGCACTGAATGGTTGGCCCGCTCTGCTGGTTCAACAGTCGATCTCTTGTCAGTCTTTAAAGATTCGGGAGTCGGGGCGATCAACTGGGGATTGGTTGATGGAAGAACTCAGACGAGGTTTCCGTGGCGCTCGTGGACTGAACAAGTTGATGTTGACGAGCCATGGTTTCATGAACTTCTGCACCCTGACGGCACTGCCTATGACGTGCAAGAAATCGAAACCTTTCGTCGTCTGACCTCGAGTTAAGTAGCGATCTGGTCGGGAATTGTTGAGGAAATCTGCAACTCAACCAGACCAGATCGACAGTTTTAGCGGCGGCCCTGATTTGCTGCGGCTTACAAAAACAAACTCTTGCTTTTGCCACACCCTTACGCTTGACTAAAGGCATGTCCGCTGAAGCACGAAATCAGGTTGAACTGACCGCTGTGCTTTGGGCTGCCTCTGAAGGTGGCTTTACTGCGTTGAACCCTGAAACAGGCACTGTTTCAGAAGGTGAAACCGAAGCGGAAGCTCTCGCGAATCTGACCGAGGCAACCGAGCTCTATCTCGAAGAGTTCCCTTTGCCTGATCGTCAGATGCCAGTCATTACGACTATTCGCATCGCCGACGTTGCCTGAACTTCCCGTCTGCTCTGGCGGCGAAGTCATTCGTGCTTTGGAACGTCTTGGATTTCGAGTGGTGCGTCAACGCGGAAGTCATGTGATGCTTCGCAAAGGTATGGACGGTTGCGTTGTTCCTCTGCATCGTGAGTTGAAACGAGGAACGCTCAGCGGAATTCTTCGTCAGGCCGGAGTTGGCGCAAGTGAATTCATCTCAACGATAGAAAAGTAAAGATGGCTGAAATTCTTGATGTTAAAAGCGTGCGTGTCACCAACTTCGGAGTAGATCAGCGACAACAATTTTTTGGTCAACAAGAACAGAACACCGCTCTCTGGAGCCGGCGCACCCGGCGATCTGGTCGGGAATAGTTGAGGAAATCTGCCACTCAACCAGACCAGATCGCTGAAAGCCGGCGGTCTGATCGGCTTGTGGTCAGCTCGCTTGGCCGACTTTGGTGGCTTCAGGAATCTCCACCAGGCGACCGGTACGTACGTCGTAGACGTATCCGTAAATCGGAATTCCACTTGGCACGAGTGAATGGTTACGAATGCGGGCCACATCTTCAACGACTGCGCCGGCTTGGTCGGCGATTGTTAGCCAGTTGATGTAACGACCTTCAGTTGAGCCAGGTCCTGTGCCGATGTCGGAAAAGCCGTTGGCACCAAGTTGTGCAGTTTCGAGACTTGATGCCAACAGGTCACCCATCAAATCATTCGTGAAGAATTCCATTCCGCAATCGGTGTGATGAATCACGAACCATTCAGCGGTGCCCAGCAGTTTGTAGGAAATCACGAGCGACCGGATTGCATCATCGCTTGCTCGACCACCAGCGTTGCGAATGACGTGTGCGTCACCTTCTGCGAGCCCGGCGTACTTTGCCGGGTCAAGGCGGGCATCCATGCAGGTCAAGATGGCAAATCGGCGGGCGGGCGGAAGGGCCAACGAACCCTTGCTGCCAAAATTTTCGGCATAAGCGGTATTGGCTGCGATGACTTCGGGGCGTACGGACATGGGGGTCTCCTTGGGGTGAATGCAATGCGGGTGAATGCAATGCCGGTAAAAGCAATACCCGATAATCATGACTGGATTAGTCGGGAATAGCAAATTCAAAGCCAGTATTTGCATAGATCAGCAGATATTTCTTCAGTGATCAATCAACGGGCGTTGCTGGTTAGCCAGCGAGTGCGCCGGCAAAAACCTGCCAGGCCAAAAGTGACTTAGCAACAAAACTCAAGATGATGTAAGTGCGTTCGCCGTGCAAGTAGTTCGCCCACTTGCCGCGAGCTTTGTACTGCTTCCACTGCACGATGGCGAAGCAGTTGAACAGAATGAAGATTGAGAAGATGATTCCGTATACAAAGCCAGGTGTCGTCGACTCGGCGGGTCCCTTGGGTGTCCACACGTTGATGGCAGTAGCAATCCAAGGAATGATGCCAGCGAAGCAACCAAACCAGAACGGAAGCATGTCGCCATCACCGGGAGTTGTGTAGCGCTCTTGTAGCCAACCAAACAAAATCATGCAGACGTTGACTGCGAAAATCGAAAGAAGAGCGATGTAATCAGCGGTGCCGTTGAGTTGCATGATCACGATGAGCATGATGGACGACGACAACGAGTATTCGATCCAGCGGTATTTGTTGATGTGCACCTTCAGGCCGTCGGCGTATTGATTAAAGACGCGCGGGGAAGCAACGAAGAAATGGAAGAAGGCCGACAGCGCCATGAAGGCGGCAACCATGTAGCCAGTGTTGATGTTGA
>CALEHE010000161.1 GCA_937876415.1 uncultured Actinomycetes bacterium | reverse complement strand
CCAGACCATCACGCTCAACAACCAGACCATCACGCTCAACAACCAGACCATCACGCTCAACAACCAGACCATCACGAGTCTTAATCTGCCTATTGATTGACGAAATGGCTCCAGACCACAAATCACCTTGGCTGAGTCCCAAGCTGTCAGAACTCTGCGAATTCTCAGATGCCTCGGCGTCAAGATCACCTAATTGAGTGATCACGATGTTGATTGCCTGTGCGAGGGACTCATCGACTACGGTCACCGGAAATGACCCGTTAAACTGGTGCGGCAAATCATCAGTAAGGGAATGGTTATGCCAAAAGTCGTCAAGGGTTTCTGCAATGTCCAACCGATGGATCATCTGGCTTTGCCACCCATGACCGGAGTCAAAGCCTGCCCGTATCAAAGCAGCGCCTTGTTCGCTCTTCAAGGCGAGGCGCCGCCGACTTAGCAGTGGCAAATGCCCAACTCTCAGAGTTGAGGCGACCATAGTCATCTCAACTGTCCCTGCCTCTTCTCGAATCAGGTGGGCCCCAGCAACAAGCCCTTGAGCCCTATTTCCGCGAACGATAACCTTACTTGGAAATGGAAGGTCAAAGAAATTAACGTTTCCATGCTCAATTTCATCACCGAGATCCTCACCGGCCAACTTCATACAGTTATTGGCAACAGCGCGATATCGAATCCGCGAATATTCAGTGATGTCAAGGTCGTCAAAGTCAGTTGGTGCGACCCACTGATGTATTTCATACCGTACTGCGTCGATATCGAGTGACACTCGACTCAGCATTTCGCCGAGTTTCATTTCTGGAGGCAATAGCACAAACTCATCAGCATCAAAGGCATAAACCCAGTCATATGAATCAGCGTCTACCAGAGCCATGACTAGTGCAGATGTCGCCTCTTGCAAATATCGGGGATCATCTACTCGGCAGACAACAATCTTGTCTGAGCAAAAACTTTTTAATACCCGCAAACCTTCCCTAGTGGCGTCGTCGCTGCAATGGTCAATAATCACTATGCGGTCAATGCCCGAATTTATTGCGTGCATAACTGACAGCCCCAATAGTGGCCATTCATTGCGAGCCATCACATAACCAAGAACTCGTGATTTAGATGGGAAATTCATTTGCTTACTGCGAATCCACGCCCGGCAAGCCATTTGTAATCACGTTGCTGGATTTGATCGTCAAACTCGTGACGAAAATTAAAATCTACGTACCTGCTGATTTTATGATTTGACGGTTCTACATAACGAACAGTCTTTCCGAGCATCACAGCTGCAACTGTCACGTGCAGGCGGTCGGTCACAACCGTATCCACTTCTCGAATTGACTTCAGAAATTGATCTAGATCCTGATAAGTCACACTAATGTCACTGTTCATTGGTCCGGGCTGCAGACCATGATGCATCAACAAACTGCTGGCATCTGTTCGCAAAGCCAACAGAACGTCAGCCGTATTGTTGCTGGACGCTATTTTCCTCGTCGCTGCTTCGAAGTCAAAGGCGTACAACGCCGGATCAAGACTCATGGAAACTTGGGTAAATAGCTTTACCTGATTATACGAATAGGAATCTCTGGCAAACGGAAACACGTTTGGCTGAGAGAGCGCTGAAAAGACAACGGGAAGCTCTGGTTCGTACTCTGAAGGCAAGATAACAACTTGTCCAAACTGGTTCGACGCTTTCAGCACCAGTTGTGGTAGCCATTCGTGAAAATTCTTGGTGAACGCCCCACTACCAGGAATCACCAGTGTGTCGTTGTTGTATTGCGTCTTCTCGTCATTGATCTCTGAGCAGCTGATGCGCTCAAATTTAAGTGGTAATCCGTCAAGCAGTCTTTCAGTACCACGCCAAATCAAGTGATCCCCGACATTGCCGGCCATTTCCGAAAGTAGCCAAACCCCTTTTCCCATGCTGAGGAACTGGTTGATTGAAGTCTTATGGACTCTCAGGCGCCTGAAAATGTCAGAGGGAATACAACTTTTATCTGTCATTTCAAGTACCGCAAATCCTTTGGACCTAGTTCTCGTTTGTTGGTTTTGATCAACTAATTCTACGCTAATAAGAAATGCCGGTACGCCACACAGCAGCAAATTGACTGGGCAAGATAAATGAGGGCACCGTGGGGCGGGGTAATGGCCGTATCTGTAGCGAAGTTCCTTGAGAATTTTGTGGTTGGCAAGCGAGCCACATCCTTCTTGGCTCTTGCGACCGGCCGTCAGACCGATCAACAACTGGCCAACAAAATCACTTATAGCGGGGACTTAGATCACGGTCGCAAAGTCACTAGTGCCCTC
>CALEHE010000160.1 GCA_937876415.1 uncultured Actinomycetes bacterium | reverse complement strand
CAAATTCTCGATTTATACGGGGAACGACCCGCTCACATCAAACGGGGAACGACCCCTGAAGCCGAGCAGCCGACAGAGTGTTCTCGAGAAGACACGCAATCGTCATCGGTCCGGTGCCTCCTGGCATCGGCGTGATTGCCCCAGCCACAGCCTGAACTGCATCAAAGTCAACATCGCCGACGATTCCGGCTTCGGTACGTGAAATGCCCACATCAATGACAGCCGCACCTGGCTTGATATGAGCCGCAGTAATCAAATGTGCCTGCCCCACTGCCCCAATAACAATGTCAGCATTTCGACAGACGTCAACAAGATCGGCGGTGCGGCTATGTGCAATCGTCACCGTCGCATCAATGCCCTTGCGAGCCAGCAACAGCGACAAAGGCAAACCAACCAAAGTCGACCGACCAATTACCACAGCCCGTTGACCACTCGTGGCAACTCCGTATCGCTCTAAGAGACGAATGACCCCCAAAGGCGTGCACCCCACGAGACCAGGCAAGCCACGGACAAGCCGACCCATCGATTGAGAGGTCAGACCATCGACATCTTTGTCGGCCGGGATGAGGGACAAAACCTTTTCTTCGTCATATCCATTGGGCAACGGGCTCTGCACCAAAATCCCGTGCACGCTGGGATCATTCGCCAACCGACCAACAACATCTTCCACCTGTGCCTGCCCAGCATCGGCTGGCAAAATCTCGTTTCGGCTCTGCATTCCTGCTTTACCCGCCTGCACATGCTTGTTTCGCACATATCGCTGACTTGGCGCGTCATCGCCGACCAAAACCGTCGCCAAACACACCGGCGGTGACCCGACAGCTGCGATTGTTTGAGCCAACTTGGCCACGATTTCATCGCGCAACCGATTGCCATCCATCAGGATTGCCCCGCCTGGCGTGCGTTCGTCCCCACCCGAGATCAGGAGATCATTCATGGAAGTCATGCTAGGGCACGTACTCACCGCCTAGCCTGATGGGATGTCTACTCCCCCGTCCCCCATTGTTGCTCCGGCTACCGGTCGCCTCGGCGTCCTCACAGTTGGTCTTGGCGCAGTGGCTTCAACCCTAATTGCCGGCGTCGAACTCACCAAGCGTGGCCTCGGATCGCCTATCGGTTCGCTCACACAGATGGGCACTATTCGCCTCGGTAAGCGCACCGAAGATCGCTCACCTCTCATCAAGGATTTTGTTCCGTTAGCAACGCTCAATGACATCGTGTGGGGCGCCTGGGATGTCTACCCCGACGATGCCTACGTTTCTGCGAGTCGTGCTGGCGTGCTTGAGAGTGGCAAGCACATTGAAGCAATTAGTGATGCACTGCGCGAGATTCGCCCTATGCAAGCAGCCTTCGAACGCAAGTATGCGCGCAACCTTGATGGCGAACACATCAAGCCCATCAGCAGCAAGCGCGGCATGCTCAACGCAATTCGCGAAGACATCAATCGCTTTAAAGAAGAGAAGCAAGTTGAGCGCGTTGTCATGATCTGGTGTGCAAGTACCGAAATCTTCATCGAGCCAGGCAAGGCGCACATGGACCTCGAATCATTCGAGAAGGCCATTGACGCCAACGATGAAACAGTTTCACCTTGTCAGTTGTACGCATACGCGGCATTGCTTGAAGGCGTTCCGTTCAATAACGGTGCACCAAACTTGGCTGTAGACGCACCGGTGCTGCGTCAATTCGCAACTGAAAAGAACGTTCCGATTTCTGGCAAAGACTTCAAGACCGGCCAGACCCTTATGAAGACTGTTCTGGCCCCAATGCTCAAGGCCCGCATGCTCGGCTTATCGGGTTGGTACAGCACCAACATTCTTGGCAACCGTGACGGCGAAGTGCTTGATGCACCCGAAAACTTCAAGACCAAAGAAGAATCAAAACTAGGAGTACTCGAAGATATTTTGCAGCCGGCGAAGTACCCCGAGTTGTACGGCAATGTTTTCCATAAAGTCTCGATCAACTACTACCCACCTCGCGGCGATGCTAAAGAGGGTTGGGACAACATTGATATCACTGGCTGGTTGGGTTACCCCATGCAGATCAAGGTGAACTTCTTGTGTCGTGACTCGATCCTCGCTGCTCCGCTTGCACTTGACCTCATCTTGTTGAGCGACCTTGCACAGCGCGCTGGTATGGGTGGCATCCAAGAGTGGTTGAGCTTCTACTACAAGAGCCCGCAGGTTGCACCTGGCCTCTACCCCGAGCATGACTTGTTCATTCAGCTCACCAAGTTGAAGAACACGTTGCGTTGGATGATGGGCGAAGATGTCATCACCCATCTCGGCCGCGAGTACTACGAAGAAATTTGATCACCAGTGGCGCGTCGCCTCTGGAATCCAAAATCTTGGGTGAGCCTGTCGCCCAACGGCATTGGCCATACCAAACCCAATCATCTCGCAGAGATGACGCGCGTCGCAGTCAATGTGCGTCGCACTCCAAAGCGAGCGTGGAAGATACTCAGCGAAGGCGTCTGCGATGGTTGCGCTCTCGGCGTAGCGGGATTTCATGATTGGACTCTTGATGGAATCCATTTGTGTACAACGCGTTTGAAACTTCTTGAGGTCAACTGTGCACCTGCTTTTGATCATTCGGTGTTAAGCAATGTTTCGTGGCTACGGAAGCGCACTGGCACAGAACTTCGCGAGATGGGGCGTCTCGCCTACCCGATGCGACGTCAGCGTGGAGAAAAGGGATTTGCTCGCATCTCATGGGACGAAGCCCTTGACGCTGTTGGTCTTGGTATTCGTGCTGCGGGAGGAGATCGCACCGCCATTTACCTCACGAGTCGCGGACTGACCAACGAGTCGTATTATGTCGCCGGCAAGGCCGCTCGGGCCATGGGTGTCGCCAACATTGATTCGGCAGCGCGAACCTGTCACGCACCGTCAACAATCGGATTGAAGTCAACGATCGGAGTCGCTGCGAGCACGTGCAGTTTGCAAGATGTACTTGAAACCGATGTTGTTATTTTGTGGGGCGCCAATGTTGCCAACAATCAACCGGTCTTTACGAAGTATCTCTATGAGGCCAAAAAGAATGGCGCCAAAGTTGTCGTGATTAATCCGTATCTCGAACCGGGACTTGAAAACTATTGGGTTCCATCGAAGGCTGAGTCGTTTTTATTTGGCACTAAGTTATGCGACTTGCACGTACCGGTGCGCCCTGAAGGCGATGTTGCCTTGGCTAATGTCTTGCTGAAAAAACTGATCGAACTTGATGCGATTGACCATGATTTCATTGAGCAACATACGCACGGTTGGAATGAACTTGTTGAACATGTAGCGACACTTGATCGTGAAGATTTGCTACGTGATTCCGGAGTTGTCGAAGAGACGCTCAACGCGCTCGCTTATTTGTACGCATCCTCCAAGAGCGCCATCCTCATCTGGAGCATGGGCATTACCCAACATCGCCATGGAGTGGAAGGCGTTCAAGCAATCGTGAACGTTGCACTCGCTCGCGGCAATGTCGGCCGCAATGGATCTGGACTCATGCCAATTCGTGGACACTCAGGTGTGCAAGGCGGCGCCGAAATGGGCGCATATTCAACAGCATTTCCTGGCGGCGTGACCGTGTCGGCTGAATCCGCACGCGAACTCTCGGCAATGTGGGGTTTTGACGTGCCAGCAACACCAGGAATCACCGCACCTGAGATGGTCCTCGCGGCCGAACGCGATGAGCTCGATGTCCTCTTCCTAGACGGCTCCAATTTCTTAGATGTCATGCCCGACCCCAAGCGAGTAGAGGCGGCGTTGGCCCGAGTTTCGTTGCGCGTACATCAAGACATCGTGCTCACATCTCAGATGTTTATCGACGGCGACGATGTCATTTTATTACCAGCCGCAACTCGTTATGAACAAGAAGGTGGCGGCACCAGCACAACCACCGAACGGCAGATTGCGTTTAGCCCCGAAATCGTTTCCGCTCCGGGCGAAGCACGAAGCGAATGGCGAATCTTTTCCGATATCGCTACGCGAATGAACCCCGCACTTGCGCCGTATTTCTCATGGACCGATAACAAAGCATTGCGAACCGAGATTGCACAGGTTGTCCCGATGTACGCCGGGATTGAAAACCTGTCAAAGACCCATGATGCGGTTCAATACGGCGGTCGGCATTTATGTGCAGGCGGAGAATTTCCATTGCCCGATGGTCGAGCACGATTTACTGCGCTTGATGTTTCGCCACCATCTATTCCTCCGGGACACTTCTTCTTGTCAACTCGACGCGGAAAACAATTCAACTCGATGATCTTCAATGAGATTGATCCATTGACCGGGGCGACTCGAGATGCCGTCTACATCGATGGTCGCGATGCCGATGCGTTGAACCTCATCGAGGACGAGCAAGTTATTTTGCGGAGTGACACCGGTTCAATGCATGCGCGAATCAAGATTGTTGTACTTCCACCACGCTCAATTCAGGTGCACTGGCCCGAAGGCAACGTGCTCATTGATGCCGGAATTAACGAAGATGCCAGCCGGATTCCCGATTACAACGCCGTCGTAACTATCGAAAAACTCAACAAAGGGTGATGTCGTGAAATCAAAAGTTGTTCTTTGGTCAGCCGTAACCGATGTTTTGTGCATTGTGATCTTCGTGGCGATCGGTCGCGAGAATCATGACGAGGGTGAAGCAGTTTCTGGAATCTTTCGCGTGGCCGCGCCCTTCGTGATCGCGGCCGTCGTCGGCTGGTTGGCATCACAAGCATGGAAAAAGCCATTAGATCTTCAAACTGGAGCGATCATTTGGCTCACCACGATCATCCTTGGAATGATTCTGCGCCATTTCGTTTTTGACGATGGGACAGCGACCGCGTTCATCATTGTCGCGACAGTGTTTTTATGCGCTTTCCTCAACGGCTGGCGAGCCATCGTCCGCAAACGCCTCAACC
>CALEHE010000159.1 GCA_937876415.1 uncultured Actinomycetes bacterium | reverse complement strand
TATTTTCGCCATGACCTCCACGCTTCCCGCAGTGCATGGGCGAATTCTTGATCTCGACGGCCACTTGCAAGTTCCAATTTCGAGATGGGGTGGAGTCTTTGGCGAGTCGACGGCACGTTTTGGCCAACGCTTCGCCGGAATCTCGCTGCGCAGAACTATTTAGCAACCATGATCTATGGCGACGTGTTCGATCCTCATCCCACTTTGCGAGTAGGAGTCATTGAACTCGGTGCAATGTGGGTGGGGCCGTTTGTTGACTTCCTTGAAGATCGTCTCCAGTTATCGCGTCGCCTCCGAGCGGGTCTGCAACGAAGCCCACGCGAAGTGTTCGTCGACCAAATCCGCGTGACCCCGATTTTCTGGGACCGTACGGCACGACAGATCGAACGCTACGGCATGATCGAAATCTGCTAACCAGCTGTGACGTGGTTGTCAAACTTGCGATTTGCGAGAATAAAACTCAGGCGTAAATCCAAATGATCTGGAAAACCGCTGGGACAATCGCAACAAAAGCCGCGAGAACTTTGTACGCCGGGATCGGCAACTTGTTGTAGTACTGCTGAAGCGCTGAGTCATTTCTTTCATTGTCTTTAATGGTCGCTTTGACTTCATCAATGGTTCCAGTGATATTGAACAATAAGAAGGCGTAAGCGACACCTACGCTGACAGCCAAGGCTAATTTGCCTTCGTCGCTGGTCAAGTCGGCGAACGCAATAATTGCGGAAAACCCGAGAACCAACAAAGTTGTGCATACTTGGCTGATGTTGAGATCCCGGTGCAAACGTGCATGTCGCATTTCATCCAGATTGGGGTCCATGTCTTCACCATTCGTTTATAGGAGTGGTTAGTAACTAAATGGTGATGTCAAAACATATGATCACTGGGTAGCAATGAACGCATTGATCACTTTGCGCGCTCCCTCATTATCAAGAACAGGAGTGATCTCCAGAACCCGCGCCACCCCTGCCCACATCAGCAGCGAGCCGTGGGCAGCAGCAGCCGACTCGGCTTCAAAAATTGCAACGCCCCGACCATTAGCCGTGTCGTGCCACTGACCAATGGTGCGCACTCCGTAGGCCTCGTCTAGTGCGGCGTCGTCGGCAGCAGTCATTGAAGCGAACGCTTTAAAGGCCTCCAACTTCTGATCATGGTTGAGTTCGTATTTGACCATCAACAACATTTCAACTCTCCTTTTTTTTTTATTTAAAACATGTATTGGTTGTCACAAATTAGCATCTGTTGACAAGAAAAAACAGACTTTAACTATGCTCCAGGAGCGCGATAAGTCAAAGATTTTGATTTTGTGGCGGCAGCGTCCATCTCTTCGGGGGTAATAAGTGGGGTTAATCGGGCACTGACCCTGCCCGATGAGGACACGACTCCGACAACTGCTAGGGCGGTAACGCTATCTGGAACCTCGACGATGCCTACAAGGTCGTCACTGCCGAAGGCAAAGTACATGGACTCCAATTTTCCACCTGCTGCTGAAATGAGAGCGGTGGCCTCGGCGATCCGCGCGCTTCCCCCGTCGGCCATCAGGCCCTTGACACCGTCTGAGGTGTACGAGGCCGAAATGAGATACTTTGGCATGGTAATTCCCTTCATGAAGCTGTGGTTTAAACTTTATATTGATTTCACAGTGGGCGAGTTTTCTTATTTCTGTTCCTCGGGAAACGAGAAATAGGATTGCAAACTAAGTCGGAAGAACTTGTGTGATACCCAAAATAACAAGACCGATTGAGTAGCCGATCTTCATCGTTTCTTTCAGAACTAACGGAACGCAAATAAATCAATTGATTTGCTTCGAAAGACCAATCAGAACTTTTGCGATTCACAAAGTTATTGTTCCAAGTGCACCTTGCATCTACCTTGCGGGAAAACTGCAGTCGTGAAAATCCTTCTGTTGGACATTCCCAAGCAACAAATCAGCACAATTGACCGAACAGCGATATTTCCCAATGACGGGCCGGCAGTGAACAATTGCCAAGAACTCGCAAGATTTTTGCAAGGTCTTATCATTAACCTTCGTTGGTCAAGTCACCAAGTCAACAAAAAAGAGGTATGACTCATGAAATACACTGCAACAACGATTTGGGAGGGAACTCCTGAGGCTTTGCTTTTATTGGTTGAAGCATCAAAAGCTGCCGCACCTATCCACGAGAGCTTCGGAGCGAAAAATCCACGAATACTTCAGGCTCAGTTTGGCGGGCAGTACGACCGAATGCATTACTGCATCGATTTCAATTCGGCGGAAGAATTCGGCAAATTTGCTGACCAAATTGAGTCATCTGGTTGGATGGCCGAGACCCGACAGACCGTGGCCGCCGCCTATCCGAACCTTAGATTGATCCAGCAGGTCTTGTTCCAAAACCTCTTGTAGGCAATTTGCAGCATCTGAGATTATCGATACACGAGAAAATCGTCGTTAGGAAGAAGGTTTTGTTCCTTCTGAGGTGGCATCAGAGAACGGGGATGGTGCGAAATGTGGTGCGAAATTCGCCGACACACTCCACGTCACCATCAATAAGGCTAGCGGAGCCAAACCACAGTCACGGCTGCGCCTCT
>CALEHE010000158.1 GCA_937876415.1 uncultured Actinomycetes bacterium | reverse complement strand
TGTTGCGGTTGTGGCTTGACGAAGTCGGTGGACGAGGCGTGCGATTACAAATTCGGCCGAGTGGAACTGAGCCCAAGGTGAAGTTGTACGGCGAGGCTGTTGATTTGGCCGCGAGCGAACTACAAAAACTTTTGGTCGCGTTAGCGCCCAACTAATTATTCCGCGGTACCGACCGGAGTGTTGTCGATGATCTGGTCCAAATACTCCGACAAGCCGTATCCGACTTTGCCCTTATGTTCGTCACTTACCATCGTCCACTGCGTCATTCCCTCGCTAATTCGCGTCGTGAGCCACTCGCCATCGGGAGTCTGACGACGATTACGTAATGGGATCAAACTCATCACGTCGCCGGTAAAGCGCCATTCACGATCGCTGCGGCTCGACTTGAGCACTGCCTCAATCTTGTTGTGATACGTATCTTCACCTTGGAACACCGTGGAAATTTCGGCGTGATCGCACAAATGCATTTTGCCATCTTCCCAAACAAATCCGCCACGAGTTCCGGGGCCTTCTTTTTTGGCAACGCGCGACAACATGAAGCCGAGGTTCTCATCAAAGTTGGCGGTGAGCCAGCGGTAGTACCACGGTGCTTGCCAGTAGCGCGGACCCCACGAATGATCGCGCAATCCGAAGCCATTGATTTCCCATTCTTGATCACCAACTCGAATTGTTCCGTGAGCTTGAATGAGTTGCTCGTAGTGGCCCTTGGCAAATTCTTCACCCGGTGTTTCATGCGGCGTGTCGGGCTCGCCGCCGAACATGCTTGAGCGACCCTGGCCGGTGAACGTGATGTGCGCTTCGCATTCTGAATATGGGTTGTTCTTGAATGCAGTTTTAGGATCAACCATCTGCTCGGGTTCGGCGAGAACGACGACCTTGCCAGCGAAATCAATTTTGAGTTCTTCAAACGGCTTCACCATGGTCCAAGTGAGACCACCAGCATCGAGCTGATTGTTGTTTTCGATCGCCGGTCGCTTGAACATGAATGCCACCGAGCCGTCCGGCAAATAAATGCACACCGTCATTTCGGCGATGCCCTCGTTAGCGCGGTTGCCCATCCGAAACCAGCCACCAACTTTGTTCACTGGATCAAAACAGTTGATGTACATGCTTTCGTTGAAGTTCGATTCGGGACCGAGTTCGTGCATGTATTCGTCGGAAGGATCAAGTCGTACGCCCATGGGCCCACCGTAGCCGTTTAGAACAGTGTTAATTGCTCCCAGGTGACCGCCACATCGGTGACTGCTTGCCAGGTGAGCTTCTTGCGCTTGCCAGGCCTTTTGACTTCAAGATGCTCGGGGCGCAGTGAACGGGCCGCTCCGTGGGCGTCGTGCACAGTAATGCTGCCGTCCCGTTCGACATAGGCGATTCGCCCCGATTGCCAACGGCCTCGGCCGGCTCGGCGAAAGCGCACTTCTTCGCCTGCAGTCAGCCCGATGCTGTGCAGGACCGCGGCCTGATCAATCGACGACTTTTCGGCGGCAGCCTTGGCCGACGCCGAGCGCGGAGCAGTGGCCTTAGGTGCCATTGTTAGCCGTTTCCAAAAACCCGAGCCTGAAGTTTGCGCATTCCAGACAACCAACGATCACGATCGGCGGCTTTGCGCTGTTCGAACTCGGCAACTTGGGGGTGCGGAAGAATCAAAAACTTTTCCTGTTCAATTGCGTCGGACACAACAATTGCTACTTCGTCAGGTTCAAGAACAACGCCCGCTGAACGCACGACATCGCTGGCGATTCCGGCTCCAGGCGTATCGCCTTGACGCAACATGTTGGTGTTGACGCCTTGCGGGCACAGGCAACTCACGCGAATGCCGCGATCACCGTAAGTGATTGCCAGTGATTCGGCAAATGCCACGGCTGCACTTTTAGTCATTGAATACGGCATAGATCCAATTTGGCTCAAGAGACCAGCGGCTGATGCGGTTGAGCAGAAGTATCCGCGCCCAACCTTCAACCAATCGTTGATGAGATACTTCATCGCCCAACGATGGGCGTGAACATTGACATTGAAGGCCAAATTCCAATCGGATTCTGAAGTTGTTTCAATGAGCGTGCCGTTGCCAACACCAGCGTTGGCAAAGAACAAATCAATTCCATTGCCGCCGTTTTGGGACAAGAACTGGCGGGCAGTTGCCACTAGTTGCTGGTTACCAGATTCCGTGGCGACATCAGCAACGACGGCAAGTGCCGAATGTGGCCTTTTTGCGTTCAGTTCCGCGGCCAGTGCCGTGATCCCCGCTTCGGCGATGTCGGAAACAACGACCCACGCACCAAGATGGTGAAAGCGACGGGCTAGGGCTTCGCCGATGCCGCCTGATGCACCCGTGATGACCGTTCCGGCTCCATGTAATTCCATATCCTGATCGTAGGGGCTGGGTGCTGTGCCCGACGACGCCTTGGTCTGACCATGCCAAGAAAAAAGACCGAGATACGATGCACATATCTGCCGGTTATATGCGTTACTTTCTCAGTAGCGAGTTATTCGAGCCGAACAATGTTTTCAAGAACCGTGACTAGAGGAGCCATCAATGACTAATGCACAGGTAGCCGACGTGATGACCGATCTTGAAATCAGTGACATCAAAGTCGTTTCGGCCGATGTCATTAACGAAGCTCTTTCAATCATCGATTCGGCGCTGTCCGATCTCGTGAAGCGTGAACTGGTGTCAACTGGCGAAGTGAGCGACATGTTGCTCGATGTTCGCAATTTGTTGACGACCGCAATGCGTGGCTGATTCGTTAAGAATCAGTTCGTCTCACCGTTAATCCTTTTTCGGTGTTCTTTGTTTTGTTGATTTTCGGGCGGATGTTTTCTTCGTTTTGATATGCAGTAATTCGGCGAATGAGTCAGTGAGATGCTGATGAAGCAGTTGCGGATTTTCGATGGCGCCTGAATCCATGTGCAGACCCATATCTAGATGACCGACGTGTGAGATGAGTGTCAGGTTGAACGCAACTCCTCCCAACGGTCCAAGCGGAAAGTTGTTGATGATTTCCGCACCAGCGACGTAGACGGGCAGGGGAGTCCCTTTGACATTGGATGTGGCGAAGTCAACGCTTTGCGATTGCAGGCGGGCGATACGAGTCAAAATGCCGGTGGGCAATGATGACGACAGTGCTGAGATTGCGTCAAGTGCTTTTGATGCCGACGCTCCGTTGGCGTTGAGTGTTGCTTGGTGGACCAGGTTGAAGCGATCTTTCACGGCCATTTCACCAGTGGGAACAAGCATTCGAGCCAACGAGAAAGCATTGGTCTGTGATCCATCTCCAGAATCTTTGCGAGTACTGATTGCCATTGACGCTCTTAAATGTTCAATAGGTGTTCCAAGTTCGCGGTGATAGCGACCTGATGCATCACTTGCGGCGGCAAGTAGAACTGTATTGAGGGTTCCACCTAGCGACCGGGCGATCTCGCGTGTTTCTAAGAATGGAATTTGGAGAACGGTGCTGTGTCGTTTCAATGACCGAGTCGTCCACAGCGGAGACTTGGCCGGGTCAACATCGGTCATCTGTCCGAGAAGGCCACGTAATGTCTCTATAGTTGCGGATCCGTTACTTGGAATCTGTGATGGGTCAGCGAGTAGATCGCGAATCTGTTTGACCAATGCGAGTGGCAGCTTGAGAGGACCAGACAACAAGTCCCGCCACATGTCGCCCTGCATCATGTTGGGTTGTGCTGACACTTCGCCGACAGCCGATGCATCAAGCGGTAGAGGTTCGGCGGCATCACGTTCAAAGTCAAAAAACTGGAGCGATAACTGCACGCTTCCTTCGCCGTCAGCGATGGTGTGATGTAATTTCTCGACTAACAACGCTTGACCATTCTCTAAACCTTCAATCACAACGAATTGCCAGAGAGGTCTTGTGCGATCAAATGGATCTGCAGTGATCAGCGTCGCGATATCTAATGCCTGTTGAAGAGTGCCTGGTGCGGGAACAGCAATGCGACGGACGTGATAGTCGATGCTGAAATCTGGATCTTCGACCCATAACGGGGGAGTCAGGTTGGCCGGGGTTGATTGAACTTTTTGTCGCAAACGTGGAATCGCAATGGAAGCTCGTTCCATGCGCCGACGAAGACGCTCAAAATCTGGTGATTGATCAAGAAGTGAAAGATTGGAAAAAGTTGACGAAAGGTAAGGGTCTTTGTCAAGGCGCCACATCAGACCTTCGGTGTCAGACATTTTGTGGTCGAAGCGGATCTCCGTGGCCATACCTTTCAGGCTACGGTTCAAGGGCGATGAAATTTCTTGGCGCAATAGTTGCTGTCGGTTTGTCGGCCATGGCAATTGCTGGTTGCAGTGATGAAGGGCAGTTCACAGCGTCTTTTGGTGCCGTCCCTGTGCAAACAATGGTTGAAACTGCAGCAAAGTTTGCTGATATTGCAATCGGGATAGACCCCTGGGAAGTGGTGGTTTGCCAGATACCACAAGACACCGCGGATTCCCTCTATGAACCGATTGATATGCGTCTTGACTTGACGAGCACAGAGATTGTTGCCGAACTTGCGCCAGTCGTGGACTATTTCTCACGTTGGTCGCATGGTCAATATCAACCAAACTTCACCGCTGTGTCTGGAGTTTCAATTGGCGTCGATGAGAAATCAGAAATGTGTGTTCAGCGAGCATTAGACAAAGCTTCTGCTGCTACTCGTGGCGTATTAGTCATTGCCGATGCGCAACATACTGAGGTGGCAGTCGGCGGATGGGGTCGACCTGGCACGCCATGTAAACAGAATTGTTCCGCCAAACAAACTCGTCGAGCGGTGTACATCGGTGCTTCAGACTTCATGTCATATTGGAAAGGTAATCCGCCGTTGGATTTGGTTGAACACGAATTGGGTCATGCGCTTGATTGGCCCCATAGCAGTACATCGGTAGACAATTTCGGCAGCGGCGTCTATGACAGCGATGTTGATGTCATGAGCAATAGTACGGCGCCACGGGAAAATTTCCCTGAGGCCCGCAATGCTCCCGGACCACTTGCCATCAATATGTATCTTGCGAAATGGTTACAAGATACTCACATTGTGTCTCTTGAAAGTGGGACGAGAACTTTTGAACTTGTTGCTACTGAAACTGATCTCGCAGTCGATGGGGCGCGACTACTCATGGTTGCAGTCAACGATTCCATCGTCTTGACAGTTGAATTGATCAAGGCTTCCGGCGACAATCAACATTTGCTTCATGACCGGGTGGTCGTGCATCAAGTTGAAGTAGTAGGAGAGATCGGATACGAACGTCGACAGACCGTTTTGAGTGACGATCTATTGAGCGGTGAACATTGGTCAAACGAACATGTGCGAATCAAGATTTTGGAAGTTACTTCAGATCAATCTGTAACAACGACTAGCGTTGAGGCAACAATTTTGCAATAACGGTTTACTTGAGCAGTCTCACAATTGGGCGAACTGCGAGTCCAAGCACCAATCCAACTAAGGCCCCGCCAATGACATCAGATGCGTGATGAATACGCACAAATGCTCGACTGGTGCCAACAATCGCGGCCAACCCAAACCATAAAGGTGCCGATTTTTTGCCATCTAAAGTGGTCAGAACAACCGCGGCAAAAGTTGCAGCACTGGCGTGCCCACTCGGAAAACTGCTCGTTGAAGGCGTACGCACTTCAAAACGATCGTCCCCACTTGACGTGGGGCGATCACGTTTGAAAAGACGTTTGACTCCTTGGTTGACGATGAGCGATTCGGCACCAAGTAGTGCCGCTAACGCAAATCCCTGGGATGCGCGTTTGCGACTTGTTGTGGCTCGAGCGGCGGCAATGAGATGCCAGACCACACTAAAGTCACCTAATCGACTTGCGGCTAAAAAGACTCGGCCGGCAGTTTTTGACGAGCGGACAATCTCGAGCAACTCATCAACTCGCTGATCAAATGCATCGACCGATGGACCAAAGATTCCAGTTCCTGGAGTTGATCCATTGACCATTTCGGTCATCAGGGTTCCAATGTGTCGGCAAAGGTGTCAATGATGCGGGCCACGCGAATGGGATCAACGAAAGGCCCAAAGTGATCGAGGTCGCTGTATTCAATGTGATTACCCTGCGGAAGACGATCGGCAATTGCTTCGGCGAAACCTGATGGTTGGAAAGGTTCGGGGTGCCCGCTCAAAACCCAGACCGGAATATCAAGTTCAGAAAGTTTCTTCCACAGATGAGGAATTTCGGGATTGCGGAAATTCTCTGACTCGAGGGCGGGGTCGCACTTGAGGTGAACGGAACCGTCGTCAGCCTGACTAAAACCACCGCGAACGTAGGCTTCCAGAGCTTCGGGGGTGAAGTGAGTCATTGGCATTTTGTTTGAGTAATTCTCAATGGCATCTTCAAAAGATTTGAAACTCTTTTTCCGTCGCGCCGCACCTTCAGCCAAGTTATTGGGTCGATTGGCCGGCATGCGCACATCATCGGGTTTCACGATTGGTTCATACAACAGCAGTCCGCGAAAAAGGCCGGGGTTTTTGATCGCGGCAATGAGAAGAGTTGCTCCGCCCATTGAGTGGCCGACTCCGATGATGCCGCCAGGTTCGTTGATTGATTTTGCACAGGCGGTGGCATCGGCGCCGTAACCAGCCCACGCGACTTTCCAATCTTTGGGAGCCCTGGTGTCGCCGTGACCGCGATGATCAAATGAATAACAGTGAAAGCGCTTAATGAGGTTGTCGGCCACGGGTTTCCAGCACCGACCATGAAATCCGTTGGCGTGCGAAAGCAACATGTTGGGGCCAGTGCCACCCATGTCATACATTTCGACTTTGACGCCGTTAGTAGATGCGACTTTCACGATGAGGTTCTCACTATTTCTCGACAGTGAGACTCAGTCGTCTTTGCGGCGACGCTTTCTCCAACCGATAAATGACCGATCAAGTACTACGCCGAACGCAACGGCGACGATGAGGTTGACCCACTGACGACTGTTGATTTCGAAGAATAAGAAGTTTACGGGCATTCGGTCCCGGTTCTGCAGGACGAAGGCTGCGACGATCGCCACGAGAACAGCCAAACTGATGAGTCCCCAGGGTTTATCCCTTGTGTTGGTACCCTGTTGCTGGTCTTTTGTCGATTTCTCATTCATGATTCGTTCATCATTCTTTGTCCTGACGATCAGTTATTTTCTGGCTTTTTGACAGATGGTTCGCGGGGGAGACCAAGTAAACGTTCGCCGATGATGTTTCGTTGCACTTGACTTGTGCCGCCAGCGATACGGCCACCCGGCGCCGAAAGTACTCCGAATGCTTCGGGGCCTTCCAGTAATGAATCCATGCCCGAAATATTTGAGCGCAACATCGATGTTTCAAACATCATCTCGGTGATGCCGAGTTTCATGAGTGATGCTGCAGTTGACGCAACTGGTCCTTGAAGTTGGGCCATTGCTTTGTACGCCATTCCTTTTGACAACAATGTGGTGATTTCTTGGCGTTCGGTTGGTGAAAGATCGCGTCCTTCGGCCAGTCGAGAAATTGAGTCAAGACGACGCTCGAGAGAAATGACACTTGTCCCGATGTGGCCTCGCTCCGAAGTCAGCACCGCCATACCCACGCCCCAGCCTCCGTGAAGTGGTCCGAGCAAAGCTTCGGCGGGCATCTCCACATCGGTGAAGAAGACCTCGTCAAACTCTGCTTCACCGGTCATTTGCTTGAGAGGTCGAATCTCAATTCCGGGAAGACTCATGTCAAGTAAAAAGAAACTGATGCCTTCATGCTTGGGCGCATCGGCGTTGGTGCGCGCCATCAAAATTCCCCAGTTGCTGTAACGACCGCCCGAACACCAAACCTTTTGCCCATTCACGATGTAACGATCACCGTCACGTTCGGCTTTAGTGCTGAGTGAACCTAAGTCACTGCCTGCGCCCGGTTCACTGAACAGCTGACACCACACATGTTCGGCTTGCAACGTTGCATTGAGATGTTTGGCCTGTTGTTCTGGTGTTCCGAATTTCTGGACAGACCCACCTGTGAGAACTAGGCCGACCATATTGAAAACTCCAGGAACCCCAACCAGTGCACATTCGTATAACCACTGAGCTTGATGCGCTGCAGTTAATCCTTGTCCTCCGAATTCAACGGGCCAGTGAATTCCGGCCTTGCCAGATGCATAGAGATGCTTCTGCCAAGCGAGACCCTCGTTCACCATGTCAGGAGGACAAATGGCACCGTAATCACGCGGGGCGAGATGCCTATTTTCAGCCAACCATTGTTTGGCTTCCTGAGCGAATTCGTCCACAGTGATCATGGTGCCACCTTTTCTTTGACGGGTTATCTACGATTTATTCACTTGAAGAAATTCAAAAATAATGCGGTCTCTTCGCCGAGGTTGCTCGGAACCGAGAATGAATCACGACTGGTGATGGTGTCCCAGTTGTCCTGAACATCTTCGGGAGTCAATGTTGGTGAATAGAAACCAATGGTTTCTCCCAAGAACACATGGGCAACACGTCCACCACCAACAGAGAACAACTGGCCGCTTACCGGGCAGTCTTCGTGTGCCAGGAAGGCAACGAGAGGTGAAACTAAGCCTGGGTCAAGCTTGTCTTTGAGTGCTCCCAAGATGTCTTCGGTCATACGGGTCATTGCGAGCGGAGCAATGGCGTTGGCCTTGATATTGAAACGGGCACCTTCGACGCCGAGCACACGAGTGAAACCAACGAGACCCATCTTGGCAGCACCGTAATTAGTCTGTCCGAAGTTGCCGAATACGCCAGCAGCTGACGATGTTGAAATGATGCGGCCGTAACCCTGCTCGCGCATATGTACGAATGCGGGCTGGGTGACGTAGAAAGCTCCCTTCAAGTGCACATCAAGAACTGGGTTCAACAGATCAGGAGTCATGTTGTGGAATGCCTTGTCGCGCAGAATTCCCGCGTTGTTAATAACGATGTCAACGCGACCATAGGTGTCGATTGCGGTCTGAACGATCGCGGCACCACCTTCTGGTGTCGCAACTGAGTTGTGGTCGGCAACAGCCTCGCCACCAGCGGCCTTGATCTCGTCAACGACTACTTGTGCGGCTGATGCATTGGCGCCTGTTCCGTCAACCGATCCACCAAGATCGTTGACGACGATGAGCGCGCCACGCTTGGCCATCATCAGTGCGTGCTGGCGACCGAGGCCGCCACCGGCTCCGGTGATAATTGCAACTTTGCCGTCGTAACCGAGTGCTGACATTGTGACTCCTAAATATGTAATGGGTGAATGATGTGATATTTGATTGGGGATTGCTAGAAAACTGCAGATGTGACGCTACCCGAGAGACTTCAAGGCAATCTCAGTCAAAGCCTTGTAATCAAGTTTCCCGTTACCCGCACGACCAACTGTCACGATTGAAATCACTCGTTTGGGCGCTTTGTACGCAGCGTGATGTTGCTTGATGAAAGCAATGAGATCGGCCTCAACAATTGTTTGGCCCGGCAAGGGCTCGACGAGGGCGGTGATGGCCTGTCCGAAGCGTTCATCGGGGACACCAACGACCGCCGCATCTGCCACCGTGGGGTGCAACTTGAGGGCTTCTTCTACTTCCTCGGGATACACCTTTTCGCCACCGGTATTTATGCATTGACTGCCACGACCCAAAAGGCGCACGGTGCCATCGGCATCGATGCTGGCCCAGTCGCCGGGAATTGACCAGCGCACACCATTGATGACTTGGAAAGTCTTCGCCGACTTTTCGGGGTCTTTGTAATAACCAATGGGCGTATTGCCTTTGAGGGCCACGCGACCGATCTCGTCACTTCCGGGCTGCACTTCGCGTCCATCTTCGGTGAGAATTTTGGTGTTGGGTCCAAGTTCAAATGAAGCAGTTTTTGATTCGCCAGTTGCCGACGTGGTGTTCTGAGCCATACCGATGGCTTCAGATGACCCAAGAGCATCAACCATGATGAGACGCTCGCTGTGTCGTAATAAACCAGCTTTCGTTTCGGAAGCGAACATCACTCCGCTTGAAACAATGACTCGCAATGATGAAAGATCCCAACGATTGGGTTCGGCATCTAAGGCTCGCAAAATGGGTTTAGCGAAAGCGTCTCCAACAATAGACATCGAGTTGATTTGGTATTTTTCGATGGCATCAAGCAGTTCTGTCGGTTCAAACTTGCGACTTGCCATCGTGACGATGCATCCAGCGACCATCAAGTTGCTCATCGCGTTAAACAATCCAGTTCCATGCATCAATGGCGCCGCCGGCAAATTGCGCGGACCAGGTTTGGTGGAACGTTCGCCAATGGGGTCACCTTCAGGGACTGGTGGGAGTCGCTTCTTGTTGGTGCTGTCGAGCGTGAGGAAAAGATCTTCTTGGCGCCACATGACGCCCTTCGGCATACCAGTGGTTCCACCGGTATATAGCAACAACAAGTCGTCGCCAGTTCGTCCCCATGGTCCAGAAACATTTGATGGTCCCGAGACATTCGTTGATGTTCCCGAACCTGCAGCGGCTGCGTAATCGGTTGCCCATGCAGGGCACGCACCAGTTTGGTCATCAACCCACAACCACAAGACAACGCGAGGAACGCGGTGCCGTAATTGATCAATCGTTTCAGCAAATATCCCGTGAAAGACAACTGCAACGACGTCGGCGTTGTCCCAGATGTACACCAGTTCATCAGCGGTGTAGCGATAATTGGTGTTCACAGGAGCGAGACCAGCCTTGAAAGTTGCAAACAAACTTTCCAGGTACTGCGGGCAGTTGTACATGTATTGCGCGACTTTGTCTTGTTGCTTGACGCCGGCATTCAACAGACTTTGGGCGATTCCGTTGGCCCGGCGGTTGAAATCGGCCCATGAATAGACGTCGTTTTGATACTGCTGAGCGAGAGCGTCGGGAAGTTGGCGGGCGACTGATTCCCACGCATCGGCGAAGTTCCAGGCGTGATTTGCAGCTGGTGCGGTTGATGACACGGTTGATGACACAGTGAGTCATCGTAAACGCTGCGCGGTTCACTCACCGTGTTCGCCGAGTGCCGACAGACATGAATAAGGTCAGTTCATGGATTTTCAGTTACCAGCCGAAGATGACCCCCGACGAGTAGTGGTTCAAGAATGGATTCGGTCGCACCCCAATCCGTCCGGGCGGGTGCTCGCTGAGGCGGGTTATGTCGCCCCCCATTGGCCAGCACCGTTTGGATTAGATGCCGACCCCATCCACCAAATCATCATCGATGACGAATTAGCCAAAGCAGGAATTCGTCGTCCCGCGAACCCCATCGGTATTGGTTGGGCTGGTCCGACGATCATGTTTGCTGGCACTGAAGAACAAAAGCAGAAGTACATCTTGCGCTTGTTGTCGGGTGAAGATTTCTGGTGTCAGTTATTCAGCGAACCCAATAGCGGAAGTGACTTGGCAAACCTCGGAACTCGCGCCGTGCGTGATGGCGATGAGTACATCGTGAATGGCCAAAAGATTTGGACGAGTGGTGCGCAACATGCCAAGTACGGAATCTTGATCGCACGAACGAATCCAGACTCACCAAAACATAAAGGAGTTTCATATTTCATCTGTCCGATGGATTTGCCGGGGATTGAAATTCGTCCCATCAAAGAAATGACGGGGGCGAGTACTTTCAACGAAGTCTTTTTTACTGATGTAAGAATTCCGGTAGCAAACTTGGTCGGCGAGCAAGATGAAGGTTGGCGACTAGCCAAAGTGACTTTAGGTAATGAGCGTGTTTCGTTATCGACCGGTGGCGTGTTGTGGGGAAGCGGACCCACAGCATTAGAGATGCTTGATGCGGTGCATGTTCGGGGGTCAGTGAGCGACCCAGTGATGAGACAACGTCTAGCAACTATATATACGGAACATATTTTGCTTGACCTCATTCGCATGCGAACTCTTTCAGCGCGATTGCGTGGAGAGCAACCAGGCCCCGAGGCAAGTATTCGTAAGGTATTGGCCGACGAACACGGTCAAAATGTCATGGAAGTTGCTCGTGATTTGCTGGGCGCGAGTGGCATGTTGCGGGGCGGCGATGACAGTAGCGAGCGTGGAGCGCATAACGGTTTGGGTGGCGGCGGCGGTGTTGGTTTGCGAGCTCTCGAACATCCGGGGTGGTTTGACGGCTACATGTTCGCTCGCTCGCTGACGATTGGTGGCGGAACTGGGGAAGTGCAGCGCAACATTGTTGCTGAGCGAGTGCTTGGATTGCCGCACGATAACGATGTTCTGAAAGGTATGACTTGGGCCGAAACTCAGAAGTCATCAACACGATGATTCCGCTTTTTGCATTCAGCCTGTGATAGTTATTGATCGTGCCTAGAACTGTTGAACACGCAACGCATCGTGCGCTGATTGATTGTGGTGTTGAATTAGCCAAAGAATTCGGTATGTATGGCTACACCGTTGAACAATTACTGACTAAGTCAGGTATCTCAAAAGGTTCGCTGTACCACCATTTTGAAGACTTTGTTGATCTCGTTGAGTGTGTCCAAGTTCGGATATTTACTGAATATGTCGAACTTGATATTGCGGCAATTCAACGGGCGCTTGACGCGGCAACCGATCGCCAAAAATTCTTCGAACTCATTTCGTTGATTACTAGAACCGCAGTTCAACCGCAGCGAACAGAGAGTCGTCTGCAAAGGGCTCGAATCATTAGTGCGACTGAAGGTCGCGAACGGTTCGCTGCCCGCATCGGCGAAGAACAGAAACTTCTGAACGACCAGATGACACAGGTGATTTCCGTCGGACAAGAACGCGGTTGGATCGTCCCTTATTTGGACGCTCATGCCCTCGCTATCTTCGTTCAGGGTTACGCTTTCGGCCTACTTCTCAACGACGTCGCAGCCGAAAAGATTGTTTCTGAAGACTGGGTCGCCGTGATTGAAATGATTATGGGTAACGCCCTCCTCGTTGATTAGGTCACTATCGCGCACAATCAGTCGGTCCCTAGCGGGTTACTAGTACGATCTCGGAATGAGTTTCGCTCGGTATAGGGTTCGATCTGTCGCTGGCGTTCTAGTTGTAGCGACAGTGATGTTTGCCAGTGCATGTTCTTCGAGCGGTTCTCCCAGCGATGGTGGCGTGCTGGCGGGAGCGGGTGACAGTTGCCCGATGCGCTCAGCAGTGACCGATGGTCCGTTGACAGTTGCGACAACAGTCGCTCCGATCACGAGCATCGTGGCCAATATCGCAGCCGGAACCCCGACGATAATTCAAGGCATAGTTCCCGAAGGTACGAACAGTCATACCTATGAACCGCCACCAAGCGTTGCGGCAACCCTTGAAGATGCCGACATTGTGTTTATCAACGGTCTCGTCCTCGAAGAGCCGACGAAAGAATTGGCTAAAGCCAATGCCCGTAGTGGCGCAGTCATTTGCGAATTGGCGACAACAATTCTTCCCGAGGATGAATGGATTTATGACTTTTCGTTTCCGAAAGAGGGCGGGAAGCCAAATCCTCATCTGTGGACAGACCCGCAGATGGCGGGCGATTACGCAGCCCTCATCAGAGATGCACTGACGGCGGCCGACCCAACTCATGCCGCTCAATATGCAGAAAACTATGCCGCTTTCGCCCTAAAGATTGATGCCATTGATCAGGCCGTAGCGCAAGCCACGGCAACGATGTCTGAAGATCAACGTCAATTGTTGACGTACCACGACGCCTACGCCTACTTTGCTCGCACTTACGGCTGGACTGTTATCGGGGCAATACAGCCCTCGTCTTTTGAAGAACCAACACCCAAAGAAATCGCCGACTTGATGGATCAAGTGAAATTATCCGGCGTGAAAGCGATCTTTGGCAGCGAGGTGTTCCCGTCTACGGTTCTTGAGCAAATTGGAAAAGAGACGGGCGTGCGCTATGTCGATGTATTGCGCGATGATGACCTCATCGGCGGACCTGGCGATAGCGACCATTCATGGATGGGACTGATGCGTTTCAACTATGTCACGATGGTTGAGGCACTTGGGGGAGACGCATCGGCCTTGAAATCTCTTGACACTTCCGATGTCGGCTCTGATACGGCGAATTATCCCCAGTGAAATCGGTACCTGACAAGAGCGTTGACTTGATGACATGTGAACACATGTCGTGTTCATACGGCGGCGCCCCTGTCATTGAAGGGGTTGATTTAACGATCAGGCAAGGTGAATTTGTCGGAATTGTTGGGCCGTCGGGCTCTGGCAAAACAACACTGTTGCGGGCCATGTTGGGTTCGGTGAAACCTGTTCATGGTTCAGTGACACGTCAAGCAGGTTTACGTTTGGCCTATGTCCCACAAGTAGAAACAGTCGATTGGAATTTCCCCGTCACGGTCGGTGAAGTTGTTGGCATGAGTCGACCGCAACGCCTCATGCGTCCAAAGTCGGCGCGTTCCGAATTGACTTTGATTGAAGATGTACTCGAACGCTTAGGGCTTGGCGGTCTGGTGCAGCGACATATTCGCGAATTATCTGGTGGGCAACAGCAACGAGTGTTTTTGGCGAGAGCACTCATTCAAAAGCCTGACATGTTGATTCTTGATGAGCCGACGGCTGGTGTTGATGTGCGCACCCGTCACGAAGTACTTCACGTGCTTGCTGATCTCAATGAAAGCCCGCCCCACGGAGACGGGATCGCGATTGTTCTCACAACCCACGATCTCAATGGTCTCGCTTCCCACTTGCCACGGCTGGTGTGCTTTAACCGAACTGTGGTTGCCGATGGTAGTCCAGCCGAGGTTTTGCAGCCGTACTTCTTGGAACGCACATATGGGGCGCCCATGGAGGTTTTGCAGCACGGTGGTATGCCCATTGTTCTTGAGCAAGGCGGCGATGAGTTACGCAACCGATTGAACCGGGGCACTGCTTCATGATCATCGCCGTTGACTTGTTGAAGCCTTTTTCTTATGAGTTCTTTCGTAACGGCTTAATTATCGCAACTTTGGCCGGAGCCCTCTGTGGACTCATTGGAGTCTTTGTGGTTTTGCGAGGTATGAGCTACATCGGACATGGGTTGAGCCATGCGGTTTTCGGCGGCGCCGCATTAGCTGCGGTACTGAACCTGAATTATTTCATCGGTGCTGGTTTTTGGGGTTTGGCCTCTGGTCTGATGATCGGTCGAGTGTCACGCAAACGAATTATCGGTGCCGACGCGGCAATCGGAGTCATTACAACTGCGTCGTTCGCGATGGGGTTGGCATTGCAAGCACGATTCGGTCAGGCCAAACGCAGTATCGACGCAGTGCTTTTCGGAAATGTACTCGGTGTCTTTACCAGCGATATTTTGGCCGTCGCTGGCGTCGGGATTTTGAGTGCGGTGGTCATTGTCGGTTTGTATCGCAAGCTTTTATTTGCGACATTTGACCCTGAGGTTGCCGGAGTGAGTGGAGTCAGTGTTCCGGCAATGGAAGCAGTGCTGATGGTTTTGTTGTCGGCAACGATCCTGGTGACAGTTCGGGTCATCGGAGTTCTTCTGATTTCGGCACTGCTTGTTTTGCCTGCGGTGACTGCACGATTAATGACGAATTCGTTTGGTCGCATGCTGTGGCTTTCACCAGTTTTGGGGGCGATCTTCGGTGGCGTGGGCATGTACATCAGCTGGTACGCCGATGTTCCAAGTGGGGCGGTCATTATCTTGGCCGGCACTCTGGTTTTTATTGCTGCTTATTCGGCAGTTGGAGTTCGGCGTCGTGCGCAACTTGCCGGCATCAACCACCACTGAAAAATTCCTCGTTACGAGTTGATGACCCACTCAACACCTTGAGGGGTATCGCGCACTTCAATTTTCACTGCGGCGAGCCGATCGCGAATCAGATCGGAAAGGTCATAGCGCTTGTCGGTTCGAACAGCAGAGCGAAGTTCAAGCAGCACATTCATAATCGGCTCGAGAGCGTTGCGAGGATCGGCTAGGCCGCCGACTGCTGCATCTCCCAAGCGAACAATCATTGATCGTAAGGCGGCATGGGCATGATCCATTTCTTCACCTTGCAAGGTGTCGGCTGACCACGCGTGGATCGCTGATTCAAGCGTAAGGACCGCCCGTGCTGCACCGGCGGCATCGCCAGCAGACATTGCCTCATTGAATGATCGTTCGGCAAGTTGCGTATCTTTGGCTAGCGACGTCGAGTCTTTTTCAGGTTCTGCTTGCAGAGTGTTGGGCGGTGTCACATGAATCGGAATATTCGTCGCACCAGTCGCTGGGTCGCGTAGTGCATCAATCGAGATCACATCACCAGCGTTATGGGTTGTTGAACGTCCCTTGATACGCACGGTGATCGTGCTATTGCCGACGACGGTCGCCGTGTTGGAATCGAGATCCAAAATGACTCCGGTGTGCTCGTCAACTCCGATGACATGTGCATCGGCTGGGAGTTGTTCCTCAAGCATTGCGAGTCGGTGTTCGCCCAGGTAACAGAATCGCGTGTCGTGATGGCCGCCTTCGGCATTGTCGTAGTGCGGAATGACTGCGACATTCAGTCCAATTTCGCCTAGAACATCGAGACCTTCAAGCCAAGAGGGGTCATCGCCCACTTTGTAAATCTCGTACACCGGGACTGTGTAACGACCAAGAGTTAATGCAGCAGCCGAGGCAAAAGTAACAGCCCCACCCGTGCGCATTTTTCCGCGCACAATGTCAGGAACAGATGTGCCGGCCCATTGGCGAAGTGCGTAAGTCGGACTACCAGGTCCGGCAAAGACGTAATCGGCTTGACGAACGCGAGCGAGTCCTTGTTCGACGGTCAACGTGTCTTGCCCGTGTAATCGGGTGAGTCCAGCGATTTCAATGGGATGTCCAACGCTCTTGCGAAAATACTCCACAGCCTTTGATGCAAGCTCTGCAGAATTTTCTTGAAAGCCGTAGGGAGTATCGAGAACAACTGCTTTGGGTGTTCCGGGAAACCGAGCAATTAATTCACGATGATGTTTCATCATGGTGGGTGCAGTTTCACCTGAACCCATGATGGTCAAGATGCGCGGTGAAGTACTCATGAGAAGAAACCATTCTTGTAATTGGTGATCAGCACGTTTGCGCATCGCTCGGGATGCTGGGCGTGTAGATCATGATGTGCTGGGCGAAACCAATGGGCACGACCACTCTTAAGTTTTGCAAGTGCCGCGTTGATCGCAGTCTCTTTATTGCCTGTCCATGCGACATCGCCCGAGTCGGCCGGCATGAACAAAATTGGTCGTTCGATGTGGGCGAACATTTCTGACGGTCGGTGTTTCCACAACTCTTTAAGAATCAACATGTGTCGGTCAAACGAAAGCCATGGACTGATTGTGCCGTCTTCATGAAATTCAAAGTTTGACAACGAGCCGATGATTCCTGATTCGGGCCAATCGGTGTTGGTCGCACGAATTGCACTTTCCAGTCGACTCCCGCGCATGCCGGCAAGGCGCGGTGGCTGCATGCGTTCGGCACAAGTTTCCCATTCGGGAAATGAGTCGCCCAGTTCAATGAATCCACCGTCAACGGGAACTGCGGCAATGACGCGGTCGGGGTGTTGATGGGCGGCATGCACGACGATGTTGCCTCCCCATGACTGACCGACAAAAATTGCTTGGTCGATTGCCAGAGCATCGAGCAATTCACACAGGTCTTGGCTCACGGTGTCAAAGTCGTAGCCGTCGTCAGGCTTATCGCTGCGGCCGTGTCCTCGAAGGTCAACAGCGATGCTGCGATGACCGTTTTTTGCTAGCGCGATACCGACTCCATCCCACATGCGGGAATTAGAGGCGAGTCCATGAATAAGTAGGAAAACGGGACCGTCCGAATTCTCGGGGCCACGATGGATGGTTCGTAGCCGGAGTCCTCCTGCGAGGACGACATATGCCTCGCTGGCATCAGGTACGGGAAATCTTTCGGGCGTGCTACTCATGATTCTTAGAGTCTGCCTGCTTGAGATGATGAATGAGAGAGCGAAGGGCGAGCAATTGGGCCCCTTGGCATGGCACGATAGGGGGGTGGCACACTTCGAAACCTTAAGTCTCCCCGTTGAAGTGCGGGCCAAGTTGACTCAATTAGTGGCGATCATCGGCGATCTGGGTCCCGTTGTTACTGCTTTTAGCGGAGGTGCCGACTCTGCTTTTGTTGCAGCTGTTGCTCACGA
>CALEHE010000157.1 GCA_937876415.1 uncultured Actinomycetes bacterium | reverse complement strand
TGCGAAAATTGCATGTGTGGGTAAATACACCGTGAAAACAGGTGATTCGTGGAGTGGTATTGCCAAAAAAGTTGGTATCAAGATTTCCGAACTCACTGCAGCGAATGGCAAGACATCACGTTCTACGTTGTTGCCCGGTCAAGAGTTATGTTTACCGCAAGGTGCGGTGACCACTTCGGGTGCCGCAACCCCGTCAACAGCGGCACCTACAACGACTCAACCACCCAAGTACGTACCAACCAAGACATTTACTCGTGCCGAACTCGAAAAATTTGTGCGCGACGCGTGGCCCGATGAACTTGAAGCCGATGCGTTTTTTGTGGTGAATCGTGAAAGCAGATGGAATCCGCTCGCCCGCAATTCGTGCTGTATTGGCTTATTCCAATTGAACTGGAATTCGCATAAGTCATGGATGAGCAATTTTGGAATCACCGATGCCTCTGAATTGCTGAACCCCGAGATCAACGCCAAGTTGGCCTATGAAACATGGCGGCGGTCAGGCTCGTGGCGCCCGTGGTGCACCAGAAATTGGTGTCCCGTTCCCTGACATCCCGTCCAGTCTGAGGTTTCTACCTGCGCGATAGCCCTCTAGGCTGAACGCCGTTGCACTGGTAGCTCAATGGATAGAGCATCTGACTACGGATCAGAAGGTTCGGGGTTCGAGTCCCTGCCAGTGCGCCATTTCTTTTCGTGGGCGCTAGTTTCCTACGAAATGCGTTCGTAGCTCAATGGATAGAGCATCTGACTTCGGATCAGACGGTTGGGAGTTCGAGTCTCTCCGGGCGCACGATAGAGGATCTACGTTTGGAGACCACCAAACTGTCCAGATGACTTCCAAAACTGTCGGGAGAATCGCCACTGCGATCGGAGCATTCATCACGCTCGCCGGAGTCATGCACTTCGTCAACCCGAAATTCTTCAATGACATCGTTCCGCCGTGGTTGCCACCAAACGAAAGTTTCTGGACGTACCTGAGCGGCGTCGCTGAACTGATTGTCGGTCCGATGTTGTTATGGCCCAAGTATCGCAAGCAAGGAGCTATTGCTGCGATCGCGCTTTTTGTTGCGGTGTACCCGGGAAACATTTACATGGTGTGGGATTGGCGTGATGAACCATTCTCGAAACAGATCGTTGCGTATGGACGACTCCCGTTTCAGTTTGTGTTTATTTGGTTGGCTTGGAAAGTCTTCACTGATTCCTCGGCGAGCGAAACTCGGTTACGACCTAATCGCTTAGATGTGTAAAGCGCAGTATCCGCTCGATCAAACAGTTCTGAATACGACTCATGAGAGAGTCGAGCCGCAACACCAGCAGAAACAGTGAGGCAGAGATCGCCTTGAATGGTGGGCAGTCTCAACGCTTCAATTCCAAGTCGAATACGTTCGGCAACTGCTTTCGCTCCACCAACATTGGTGTCTGGTAAGACAACAACGAACTCCTCGCCTCCGATACGAGCGGTTCCATCAATTGATCGCGTTAATGCCATCAACTGTTTGGCGACTTCACTGATTGCTAGATCGCCAATCTGGTGTCCGTACTTGTTATTGACATCACGGAGAAAATCAAGATCTAACACCACAAGACACAGATCGGTTGCATGACGCTGTGCGCGGGTAAATTCATGGTCAACAAATTCCATCAAGCCGTGCGAGTTCAAGAGTCCTGTTCGAGTATCACGCTTACTGAGTTGCGCCGACCGATTAACCCGAAGATGATCAAATGCTAGATAGCACGGAGCAACAACGATCAAGAGCGATAAAGGATTGATAAGGGCGAAAATTGCGCCGATGCAACCGATGGAGACTTCGGCGCATTCTCGAAGTAATGAATTTCGGGCCCAATGCGAATTACTAAGAATTGATTGATGGCTTACCAGGCCCATAACTACAGTGACGATGAGCGCATCAATGAATACATGAGTTGCTATCGCAGCAAGGAATGCAAACACGTGATAGTTCGATAAGTCTCCACTGATCTCACGATTCTGAATAAGCAACCAAAAAACCAAACTTGAACTATTCATTGTGAGTAGGCGCTGGAATCGAATTAACACGCTTGCAGGCGAATCGCGTTCTGTTGATACCACCAGTGCGACGATCGGTAAGGCGAATGGTGGAAGAAGAATTGAGGCGGCGAAAAAGAAATGACCTACTGGCGAAAGAAGTATCTGCCGCTCTGAGCGAGTGACACCCAGCGAAGAGGTTCGTCGACCACTCAATGTTGCACCAGCGATAATCGTAGGCAAGGTAATTGAAAAGGGGAGTGCGCGTTGATCAATAATCAGAAGATTCGTGATCACGGTGAACCCGATTGTGAGTAATAAAAGACCTGCGAATATTCGCAGGAGACGTTGATATCGAGACACGACGTTTCTCCCTGATTAAAACTCAGAGATATTCGGTCGTTCGTGGCCGAAACTTCTTCAAGAAATCAGCAGGAAAGTGTCTATTTCCAAGCAAAAACTGGCTGCTCAAGATGGTGGACCCGTTCATTAACGCGACCCTCAATGCAGACCCATCGCATCTGCAATAAGACGGCACCGGTCGGAGCATGAATGAGATCTCCGCTCAGAGGAAGTTGCACGACTGGCTGATCACTTTCAGGAATAGATACAAATCGTGGTGAGTCAGCCCGACAAAGTTCGTGCAACCCGATGCGATAAGCATGCGCAACTTCGGATGGCTCAGGAGTGATGACCGCATCAGCACCAGCCCACACCACAACAGGTGTCATCACAAACCCAGATCGAGTTGTGTAATCATCAAGGAGTCCGAG
>CALEHE010000156.1 GCA_937876415.1 uncultured Actinomycetes bacterium | reverse complement strand
CCCGAGGTATACAACAAGAACAACAGTTGTTCGCTGTCCATCGGTTCGGCCGGGCAATTATCTGAGGCCGTCGCCATGAGGTCGTGATACCAATGATCGCGACCAGCCACCATGTTGACTTTGTTGCCACCACGCTTCACAACTACAACATGTTCAATTGTTGGTGTTGAAGCAATTGCTTCATCGGCGGCCGGCTTTAACTCAAAGACTTCTCCGCGGCGATATCCGCCATCGGCAGTGATGAGAACTTTCGCTTCAGCATCATTAATACGATCGGCAAGAGCCTGCGAAGAGAAACCACCAAATACCACCGAGTGTGCAGCACCAATACGCGCACACGACAACATTGCCACTGCTGCTTCAGGAATCATCGGCAAATAGATATTGACGCGATCGCCTTTGACAACACCCAACGACTTCAGAACATTTGAGAACTTCTCAACTTCAACGAGCAGCTCGGAATACGTAATCGTGCGCGTGTCGCCGGGTTCGCCTTCCCAATGAATCGCCACCTTGTCGCCATTGCCAGCAAGTACATGTCGGTCAAGACAGTTGTACGAGACATTCAACTTGCCGCCGACAAACCACTTGGCATACGGAACATTCCATTCGCAAATGGTGTGCCAATCTTGATCCCAATCAATCAGGTCAGCTGCTTGTTGGGCCCAGAAACCTTCATCGTCGGCTGCGGCCTGGTCATACAAGTGGGTTCCAACTGCTAACGAATTCTTCTTGAATGCAGCCGAGGGCGGAAACTTACGATTCTCCAACAAAAGATCGTCGATATTGGTCTGCTGATCGTCGGCTGACATATTTCCCCCACACAAAAGTCGAGATGTTCAAATCATTTCTCGGGTATAACTCTAGGCGACTAGACATAAGGGGTCATGTCTGTTGCCCCTGCTTAGCCATAACTAGTTGTGATTCTGGTGTCGTTTGACTTGGTAATAGCGAATAAAACGACACCAGAATCACAGGTGAATGTTTAGGCGTCGCGACGTTTGAAGACCGTGTGAGCGAACAGGCTCAAGGCCAAGACCCACAGTCCAAAATATCCGACTGATCCCCAGCGACCAAAGTCCATATTTGAATCTTCAAGGAGCAACGCGTTCAAACCCGTTTGGAACGGCATCCATTTAAAAATCTCGTCACTAATTGCAATCGACAACAGACCACCAATTAATGATTCAAGAAGTAAAGGCCACAACACCAAAATCGTTACCGCACTTGGTGGATTACGGGTCAGTGTTCCGATTGCCATGCCAAGCAGTGATACCACGACACTCAGCGCAATCAATCCGAGATATGCCTGACCCATATCGCCGTTGGCCAACTTGCCCACAGCACCGCGTGAATCCAAAATTGCTTCACCGGCAGTGTTGCCCACTAAAACAATGACTGCAGTGAGACCAGCAGATAAAAGTGAGAGCACAATCGCTTTCGCTATAAACACACGAGTACGCCGAGGGTTCGCAGCCAATGTGAGTCGAATTGTTCCTTGCGAGTATTCCTGAGTAATTGCGAGTACTCCGATAATTCCGAAGAGCAAAACACTCAGAGAGCCACTTCCTAATAGAACAGCCGAAACTGTTGCATCATCAACCGAGTCGACACCGATAAAAGCCATCGTTAACAACGTGATGGCCAGTGGCAATGCCACTGCAAAACATGTCATCGTGATATTTGAACGAACAGTGCGCAACTTGAGCCACTCGCTACGAATGAGGGCAATCATGATGCAACTCCCTTCGATTGAGCTTCGGAGTTTCCGTGATATTGCACCGCATCGGCCGTGACTTCTAAGAATGCATCTTCAAGCGAGCCGGTTTGCGTTGACAATTCGTGCAGCACCACATTGTTCTTTGCTGCCAACTCACCAATCGTTGCTGCTGCGACGCCATGGAACTCAGCGACATCTTGACCAAGTGAAACGTGCATACCTTGGCTCTGCGCTGCTGACACCAACGAATCAAGTTGCGGGCTCTTCACAACGACCCACTTTTTGGCGTATCGATCAATGAAGTCGGGAACCGTGCACTCGGTGATCAGCCGACCTTTACCGATCACAATCAGATCATCGGCCATGAGTGCCATTTCAGAGAGCAAGTGACTGCTCACCAACACCGAACGACCTTGCGAGGCCAAGTGCTTGAGCATCTCGCGAATCCAACGAATACCTTCAGGGTCAAGTCCATTCGCTGGTTCGTCCAAGATGACAACCTTCGGGTCACCCAACATGACTGACGCAATGCCGAGTCGCTGTTTCATACCCAACGAAAACTGTCCGACTCGCTTCTTCGCCACGTCGGTGAGCCCAACGAGTTCAAGTACTTCATCAACGCGCTTAGGTGACATGCCGTTGCTCATCGCCAACCAGCGCAAATGGTTTCGTGCAGTACGACCACTATGTGCGTTACCCGCATCGAGCAACGCGCCTACTTCATGCAGCGGTTTCTTGAGTTCTCGATACGACTTTCCGTCAAAGAGCGCAGTCCCCGATTGCACACGATCAAGCCCGATCATGCATCGCATTGATGTGCTCTTACCCGAGCCATTTGGCCCAAGGAATCCGGTGACTCGACCTGGAGTCACAGTGAACGACAACGAATCAACAGCAGTTGTTGATCCGTACTTTTTAGTTAAACCCTCAACGGTGATCACCGCTGTAACTTAGTCCACTCCATCACGGTAAAACCGCCAACTCCTATTGGGTCAAGTAATGCTTCGGCTTCACTAATTCGGCTGCGCATTTTCATCGCCCGCAATCCAGGACGCGCCGATTCTTCATTCCAAATTCGCTTTCCTTCTTCAACCAGTTCATCAATGCCCCAGAGTTGCAGAAACTGTGATTGCGAGCGCACCGAATCGGGTTGTCCGCACATTGCAATGATTTGATCAATACATACATCTGTCGTGATGTCTTGGGCGGCAACATTGCGTAAATAGTGCGCTCCCTTTTCGTGGCCGGCATAGGACCGCAGCCAATCGCGCCAGGGGCGTTGTGCAAGTTCGGCCGTCAACGGAACTGCGTAATCAATCACAACAAGTCGCCCATTCAAACGACTCAAGATGTCGCTCACCCAATCACCTGCTGCTTGTTGCCACGGAATGCGCGACCCAAGAATTGGTTTCGCAGGAAGTGCGAAAGCCGGTTCATCACTGAGTGGATACAAAACTTCACTGAATGCACCAGCACGATGCGTCACCCAAGCTTCACGCCATACGCCGTCACACACCAACAAACGAAAAGGCAAGTTGTCAAGCAATTCGTTAGCAAGCACCACGCCGCGCAACTCACCATCGGGCAACGACTTCATTGACGTCACGCCCGCGGGATGCGTGGCCCACTGTGCCTCACCAATTTCTACACATACATATCGCGATACATCACCAGCCAAACAATCTGGTTGAGCGGCAATCACCGAACGTGCCAAACCTCCGGGTCCCGCACCGACATCATAAATATGAAAGTCATCTGGGCTACCCATGTCACGCCACCACGCATCGAGTGCACGAGCAATCACTGCTCCGAATAGTGGACCAATTTCGGGAGACGTGATGAAGTCACCACGACGACCGGCGCGACCAACACCTGATGTATAGAAACCTTGAGCGCCATACAGCGCTTCGGTCATGAACTGATCAAAACGAACCTGTTCATTGTCGGCCACATCAATGATGTGACCGATGTGTTCAGCGGCCGAAGGCACCGGTGAGATCGGCAAGATCGCCGAAACGCAACACCACACCTGGCAATACACCAAAGACGATGGTTCCTGCTGTCGTGATGACCATGGCTGCAATCAACGAACTTGGTGTCTTCACTGCTGAGGTCTCGCCATTTGGTGCGGGCTTCATCCAGATTTCACGCATGATGCTGCCGTAGTAACCAAACGCGATCACTGAGTTGATGGCGCCAATCACTGCGATGCCATAACCCCAACCGCCGCCAGCCTCAAGAACTGCACGGAAAGCAGTGAACTTGGCGATCCATCCACCGAGCGGTGGGATACCCGCCAACGATGCCAAGAAGATTGTCATCAACACACCAAGACCTGGCGCGTATGAGAACAAGCCGCCAAAGCTACTGATCTCACCGCTACGTGTTGTGCGTGATGCGGCAATGACAACAGCGAACATTCCGAGGTTCATGGCTGCGTACACAATCAGGTACACAACCACTGACTGCAGAGCAGGTCCGGCAGCGTCGCCTGTTCCGGCAACTGCGAGCGGCATCAAAATGAAACCACCCTGGCTGATACTCGAGTAGGCCAACATACGAACGATGTTCGTCTGACGCAATGCGACCAGGTTGCCGACGGTCATGGTGATGGCAGCGAGCACCCAGAGGAATGGCTGCCACACATCTTTTGCCTGGGGGAAGCCGACATAGATGAGTGTCACGAGCGCAACAAAACCAGCGGCCTTGCTAGCAACCGATAAGAACGCAGTGACTGGTATCGGTGCACCTTCGTAAGTATCGGGTGCCCACGTGTGGAACGGCACTGCCGAAACTTTGAACGCAAAACCAACGATGACGAAGGTGATGGCCAGTGCTTGCACTCCACCGAACTGGCCTTCAACTGTCAATTGACGACCAATGTCGCTGAGCAAAGTCGTTCCGGTGACGCCGTACAACAAGCTCATGCCGTACAACATGATTGCTGAAGCGAAAACACCAAGCAGGTAGTACTTGACACCGGCTTCATTGCTCTTGCGATCGCGCTTGCGCCAGGCAGCCAACATGTAGGCCGGAATGCTGAGCATTTCAAGAGCAACAAAGATGCTCACCAAGTCGCGGCTTGAGGCCATCATCACCATTCCGGTGACCGACGTGAGTAACAACGTGAAGTATTCGCCGAGGTAGTAATCGCCTTCTTCGACATGGTTTTGCGACATCAAGATGACGACATATCCAGCGATTAAAAACAACGCTTTCACGGTGAGCGCAAACTCATCAATCACGTATCGACCGTCAAAAAGCGAACGAACATTGTTGTCGCTCACAGCCAAAGTCAATACCGGCACCAAGGCTGTCAACATCACGAAACCGGTCAGCGTTGAGGTGACCCACTTTTTACTTTCACTGACGAACAAGTCAACAAGAATGATGAGACAGATACCGGCCGCTAACACGATCTCGGGCGCGATGGCGTGGTAGTCGATAGTTGGCGCCTGCCACGGAATCTGAGCGAGGATCGAAGAAAGCACGAATCAGCCTCCGAAGGCCTTCAACGCAACTTGCACTGCGGGGTCAATGACCTTGAACATCAACTGCGGATACACACCAAAGACCACGATGGCCAACAAGAACGGTGTCCACGCAATCCACTCTCCAACACTGACATCCTTCAAGTCACTGCTGTGATCGTCATGAGCATGGTCATCGTGACCGTGACCGCCATGACCGTGATCATCATGTGATGCACCAGCAAACTCAGCCTTGGGTTCACCGAAGGCAATGCGCTGGAACAACCACAACAGGTAACCCGCGGCAAGCACAGTTCCGAGTGCAGCAATCACCATGTACACACGGAATGTCACTTCAGACAATCCGGCAGCTGGCGAGTACGCCGACAAAATAGCGGGGAATTCACCCCAGAATCCGGCGAGGCCAGGCAAACCAAGTGATGCCATCGCCGAGAATCCCAAGATCCAACCAAGCCGCGGCATCTGCTTGAGCATGCCACCAAGTCGAGCAATTTCAAGGGTGTGATAACGCTCTTTGACACTGCCGGCGACAAAGAACAACATGCCAGTGATGAGACCGTGCGCAACCATTCCGAAGATGGCAGCGTTAAAGCCCATTGGCGTGAGTGTTGAAATACCCAACATCACAAATCCCATGTGGGCAACCGACGAGAACGCAATCAAACGCTTCATGTCAGTTTGCGCCAAACAACCAAGTGCTCCGTAGATGATTCCGATGACTGCCAGCAGACCAATCCATGGAGCCCATTCTTTGGCGCCGGTCGGGAGAATCGGAATTGCAATGCGCACGAAACCGTACGTACCGAGCTTCAACAAAATTGCGGCCAAGATAACCGAACCTTGCGTCGGTGCTTGCGTGTGCGCATCGGGTAGCCACGTATGGAATGGGAACATCGGAACCTTGACGGCAAAGCCAACAAACATTCCACCGAAGATCCAGATCTGAGCCGAACGACCTAACAAACCGCCGTACTCGGCAAGTTGCGGAATTGAGAACGATGGTTCAACACCAGCAGGCAATTCGCCGCGAACTTTGTAGAACAACGCGATGAAGGCAACGAGCATGAGCGCCGATCCGAACATCGTGTACAAGAAGAACTTGAGCGATGCGTACTGACGATTCTCGCCACCCCAGACACCGATCATGAAGTACATCGGCAACAACACCACTTCGAAGAACACGAAGAACAAGATGAGGTCTTGCGAAATGAACGTACCCGCCATACCTGTCTGCAGGATGAGCATCAAAATGAGGAAGGCCTTGGGATTTCCCGGAGACGGGATGCGATTCCACGAGTAGACCATCACCAGAACCGTGACGACCATTGACAAGAAGTAGAGCGGCAAGCTCATTCCATCAAGACCGATCGTGTAGTTACTCGAAATGACCTTGATCCACTCAGCATCTGCAAAGAACTGCAACTTGCCGGCTTGGTCATAGTCGAACTTGGTGAGCGTATAAACACCTACTCCCAAGGTTGCGAGCGCGGTCACAAGAGCTACCAACTTGTGGAGCTCTTCTTCTGCCTTGGGGATGAACAGCATGACAATCACGCCGACTAGCGGCAAGAAAGTGCCCACGCTGAGCACCCAGTTTGAATTTTGGAGTACGTCCATGCCGTATTGCTCCTCAGGTGTTGATGATGACGAGTATGAGAGCGCCGATGGCGGCCGCAGCAAACAGCAGCGCTCCGTATTGATTGACCTTGCCCGATTGCACTGGGCGCAACGCTCCGCCTGTGCCTCGAGCTGCGGCGCCCGAGCCGTTCACCGCGCCGTCGACGACGCGCTGATCGATATTTCGATATACCCAACCGGCTACCCGGCGGGAGACCTTGCCAACACCATTTACGATGCCGTCAAGAATGTTTTGATTCACCCACGCCGCAGCGGCTGCGATGGGGTGTGCAATCGAACGAACGATGACCTTTTCATACAAGGCATCGAGGTAGTACTTGTTCCACAAGAAGGCGTAGCCGCCGCGCAACACTTTGCTGCGTTCGGTAAGACCGACGAGACGCTTGTTGCGACGCGTGTAGTACTGCACGCAGAACATCCAACTTGAAATCAAACCAACCGCCACGATGATGAGTGACAGTGCAGCCTTTGACCATTTGAAAGGTGCGTGCTTCACGGTCGGGAAGTAACACGCCATACCTGCTTCAGGTGCAACGACTGCACAGCCTTCGTCGTACTTACTTTCGCCACCCTCGGCTGTTGTGTTCTGTTGCGGAACAATGATTGCTTCGCCGGGGCCAGTGGCCATATGGCTTTCAATTGCGACATACTCAGCACTCGGCTCGACGTACTTCTTAAAGCGTTCCCAGCTCTCGCCAAACGGAGTTGCGTTTGACAAACCAGCGACCAAAGCCAAAGCCGCAAGAATCATCAACGGAACGGTGATGAGTTTGGGACTCTCGTGAGGACCATGGTCTGCGCCATGAGCATCGTGCGAATCGTGTGCATCGTGGGCTGCATGAGCATCGTGCGAATCATGGGCATCGGCGTGAGCATCATGTTCGTCATGATGTTCGCCAGCTGCTGCGCCGCGAGCCTTGCCAAAGAAAGTGAGATACGTTGCGCGCGTCATGTAGGCCGCGGTCAAGAAGGCACCGCTTAATCCAACAATCATGAACGCGTTGTATCCGCCGTAACCGACGTTGTCGATGATTTCGTCCTTCGAGAAGAAACCAGCGAGCGGGAACACACCGGTCAAAGCCAAAGTTGAGATGATCCAAGTCGTGGCAGTGATCGGCATTTTCTTAGCCAGACCACCCATGTCCTTTTTCATGTCGAATGAGTGATGTGAACCCGAATGGCTCACCGAACCCGCCGCCAAGAACAAACAGGCCTTGAAGAATGCATGGGTGAAGATGTGGAAGACGGCGGGCAACCACGCACCAGCACCAAGACCCATCATCATGTAACCCAACTGTGACACCGTGGAATACGCCAACACTTTTTTGATGTCGTTTTGCACGAACGCCAACAGCGCGGCGATCACAATCGTGATACCACCGATAAGCACGATGAAGTTGATGTTGGTATCACCAATCTTCATGCCCTCCCAGAAAACTGGGTAGACGCGGGCGACCAAGAACACGCCAGCCACAACCATGGTGCTCGAGTGCAACAGTGAACTGACTGGTGTTGGTCCGGCCATGGCATCGGGCAACCACGTATGCAATGGGAACTGACCACTCTTGCCGATACAGGCAATGAATAACGCAACTGCACCCCACGTCAGAGCACTGGAGCTGGCCTCACCTGACATGGCCCAAGCCGACAAACCACTGATATTGAAACCAGACACCCCGAGATTTTCTTGGGTCCAACTATTGGCCGAGAAGAACAAGATGCCGGTGCCGATGAGCAATCCCACATCGCCGACTCGCACTGTAAAGAATGCTTTGAGTGCAGCGCGCGAGTTGGCTTCTTCTTCCCACCAGTGACCAATCAACATGAACGAGCACAGACCCATGATTTCCCAACCGAGAATCAACTGCACCATGTTGGGAGCCAGAACCATGCACAACATGCCGGCCGAGAACAAAGTGAGTGCAGCAAAGAAGTGGGTGTAGCGACGATCGCCACGCAAGTATTCGAGTGAGTAGATCTGGACGAGGCTTGAAATGAAGGCAACGACCACCAAAAGGGTGAGCGCTAAACCATCGATGTGTTGGCCAATTCCGAAATGGAATCCGCCACTTTGCCACCAAGTCCATTCACGAATAACCGGCTCAACATAAGGTGCCGCATGATATGCACCTTCCTTGACTGCATCGTGGGCAACGTCGACAACACTATTGACTCGTTGAATCCACTGCCAGGCTGCACCACCAGCAAAAACCAGCGATGCAAGCATTGAAAACACACCGAGTTCACTGCCTTTCATGGGCAACTTCTTGCCAAAGAAGATGATGAGCACAAAAGCAACAGCTGGAATAATCGGAATCACCCAGGCGTGGTCTAAGAACCAGCCCGATGACGCGACGATTTCTGAGTTCATTTCTTGAGCCAGCATTGATTAGCCCTTCATCTCTGACAAGTCATCAAGGGCAATGGTGCGACGGTTGCGATAAATCAACAACACCATGGCCAAGCCCACACCGACTTCGGCAGCAGCAATGGCGATGATGTACAACGCGAATGTGTTGCCATCCACTGAACCATGACGAACCGAGAAGGCCAACAGGTTGATATTGACTGAGTTCAAAATGAGTTCGATCGACATCAACACCATGACGGCGTTCTTGCGAGCAAGCACTCCATAGACACCGATGCAAAATAGCACGGCGCCTAAGAGAAGGAATTGAGTAGTCAACATGGTCGGCCTCTCAGTCTTTCCGCGCCAAGACAATGGCACCGATGACGGCGACGAGTAATACAAACGACAATGCCCAGAAAGGCAACAAGTACGGACCAAAGATGTCATCACTGATGACCTGAACGGGGATGGGCTCCATGTCGCCCGGATTCTCGATGAGGCGTTCATCACCAAAGCCATCAATGATCACGTACGACATCACACCCAACATCAACAACGCCACAGGAATACCGAGTGCCCAGTTTTTGTTGTTGAGATCAGATTCAGCACCGATACGGGCTCGAGTGAGCATCGTGCCGAACAAGAACAGAACCATCACAGCGCCGACGTACACCAAGATCTGGGTAATGGCCACGAACTCGGCCGACAGCAATAAGTACTGCGCCGCTGCACCTGACAAGACGACAACAAGCCACAATGCGGCGTGCACCACATTGTTCACAGTGACAACGCGTAACGCTCCCACAATCATCATCAGCGAGATGATGCCAAAGGCCACATTCTGGGCGACAAGAAGATCGGCTGCGACCATTACTTCTTACCCTTCTTTTCGGCTCCATTTTCAAGAGCCGGTGCTTCGGGCACAGTTTCCATCCACTCGCTTAACTTGGCCTTGTCATGCAACAAATCGGCAATCTTGGGTTCGCTGTACTCGTATTCGGGGCTCCAAAACAAAGCATCGAACGGACATACCTCAACGCAAATACCGCAATACATGCACAGTGCGTAGTCAATGTCAAAGCGATCAAGTTTGTTCACTTGACGCGGCTTGCCACCTGCACGACGCGGCGGTGCCATTTCTTTGTGACCTTCGATGTAGATACACCAGTCGGGACACGAGCGCACGCACAACATGCACGAAGTGCAGTTGCCTTCGTGAAGCGCAATGACACCACGTGCACGAATTGGCGGTGCTTCTTTTTCGTGCGGATACTGCACTGTGTTCGCACCATCAATAACCGTGCGCTTAAAAGTGTTCAGCGTGACGCCGAGACCTTTAAAGAGACCAGGGACCTTGGGCATCAGAAAGCCACCTTCAAGATCGCGGTGATCATAATGTTCACCAGTGAAACGGGAATGAGAACCTTCCACGCAAAACGCTGCAATTGATCTTCGCGGAATCGTGGGAAACTGAAACGTACCCACATAATGATGAAGGCCAAAGCCATCATCTTTGTAAACATGATGAGCGGTCCGACAATGTTCATCCAGTCAGAGACGTCATCAATGCTGTTCCAGTCAAACCAAGCGAATGGGACTCCCCATCCGCCGAGGAACAACACCGAGGCAATCAGTGAAAACACGCCAGCCGTTGCAAATTCAGCAATGAAGAAAGTCAAGAAACGGAATCCCGAATACTCGGTCATGTAACCCGACACGAGTTCTGATTCAGCGATCGGCATGTCGAAAGGAGTCTGGGTGAGTTCGGCTTGAACTGCAATCATGAAAATGATGAAGCCAGTGAACTGCGTGAGGATGTACGGATTACCGAGTCCATTCCAACCGAAAATCTCGCCGCCATTTTGCGCAACAACAATGCCCTGCAAGTTCATCGTGCCGGCTTGAATGATGACACCAATGACTGCGAGCACCATCGGAAGTTCGTACGCAATCAACTGACCTGCCGCACGTAAGCCACCGAGCAACGAATATTTGTTGGCGCTTGACCAACCAGCCATCAAAATACCCAGCACACTCACTGATGAAACAGCCAACAGGTAGAACACGCCAGCTTCGAAGTTGGTGAACCAAGCATCGGGTCCGAACGGAACAACAGCGACCAACAAGAACGTGCTCGCCAAAACCACGAGGGGAGCAATTTTGAAAACAATCCGATCAGCACGAGCTGGTGTGATGTCTTCTTTCTGCAACCATTTACCGACTTCAGCAAACAACTGCATTGAACCGTAGGGACCGGCTTCCATAGGTCCGAGACGACTCTGCATGAATGACATCATCTTGAACAAAAACAAGTACACGATGGTGCCTGCGGGCAACAGAACTGCAACAAGACCACCAAGGATGCGCAACAACGTCTGAGCCCAATAGGGCAAATCGGCGGCTAACAGTGCGTTCATCGATCGATGTCTCCGAGAATGAAGTACAGCGACGCAAGAATCGTGATGATGTCAGGTACATAGACACCCTTCAAAATCCACGGCACGATTGAAATGTTGTTGAAACTGGCCGAACGAATCTTGGTACGGAACGGACCGAGGTCGCCCTTACTCACAACGTAGTAACCCATTTCGCCAAGGGGGTTTTCGGTTGATACCCAAGCTTCGCCTTCAGGAACTTTGATGATGCGCGGCACTTTGGCCATGACCGGACCTGAGGGAATGTTGTCAAGTAACTGATCAACGATGAGGGTTGCTTCGCGGGTTTCCTGCAGACGAATCCAGCA
>CALEHE010000155.1 GCA_937876415.1 uncultured Actinomycetes bacterium | reverse complement strand
TACTTCGCTGAATGTTCCTTCATCAACAATACGCGCGTTTTCAAGTCTGTAGAGGTGATCACAATATTCCACTGTGCTCAAGCGGTGAGCCACGATGATTACAGTCTTTTCGCCTTGCAGGGCCTGCACGGCTTGCATCACTCCATGCTCGGTATCGGTATCGAGCGAACTTGTTGCTTCATCGAGTACCAGCACATCGGGGTTGTTGTACAAGGCTCGCGCGATGCCGATGCGCTGACGCTGGCCGCCCGACAAGCGCACACCACGCTCACCAACGATTGTATTCAAGCCTTCTGGAAGGCTCGCAACAAACTCTTCAAGTTGAGCCGAACGAATCGCCGACTTGACAGCATCGTCGTCAATTTGGTCTTTTGGTAATCCAAAGGCAACGTTGCGTCGCAGTGTGTCGTCAGTGAGAAAAATGGATTGCGGCACATACCCAATCTGATCTTGCCACCCGCGTAGATTGTCGTGAATATCATTGCCGTCAACAAGTACATGACCAGATGTTGGTTCGAGAAGCCCAAGCAAAATATCTACGAGTGTGCTCTTGCCAGAACCAGACGGACCAACGAGACCAACTGCTTCCCCACGAGAAACGGAAATTGATACATCTATCAGGGCTTCAGTCGAAGATGCCGCGTACGAAAAAGAAACAGCAGTGATAGAGACATCTCTTTTAAAACTCGAACGTTGGATACTTGTGTCACGAATCGGTATGGACAGGGTGAGATCTGAAAAAATCTCAGCGACTTGAGGACGGCTGACATTAATGAGCTGAGAATTGTTGATCATCCGATTAACTGCGGGCAGAAGACGGAAAGCCGCAGCACCAAATAAACCCAGCACTGGCAGGATTTCTGTAAGTCCCCTCCCCAATAAAACCATCGTCGAAACGAGTATCGCAAGTCCGATGATTGTTAAAACTTCAAGACCGAATCTTGGCAAGACTTGAGCAACAGAGAACCGACGCTGAGCGGCAGAAAACTGACTGAGATTTTCCTCATACTGGGAGACAAAATGATCTTCCGCGCCAAGGATTTTGACATCCTTTACCCCGCCAAATCCCTGTTGCAAATGTTGCAGAAGCATCCCCTTATGAAAATTCTGCGACTCTCCCCATCTCTTAATTCGGGCATTTGTGAACTTCCGAAATAGGACCGAAGTAATACCAAAGATCAGGACTGTCACGATTGTGCCGATTGGCTCGAGTGCAATGAGCAATGTAAAAAGTCCGGAAGTCACGAGAATGTCAGACGAGATAACCAAAATGGGATCGAGTATTCCTGCCATAATTAAAGCGCTATTTTGCGAATTTCTCATCAGCATCGCAGAATTGCGTTGAAGATGAAACGAATAGGGCTGACCAAGATACGTTTCGTAGAGTTTGGTTCCGATGCGAGTTGTGACCGACATTGAATAACCGCGTTGGACCCACGTTCCCCAAATCAGGAATGCAGATTTAACGAAATAAACAAACACAAGAAAAGACATAGCGCCTATAACGAATTGTGTCTCCGTTGGATCACCCAACAAATCATTAAGCCTTGGAAATTGCTCGAGATAGTTCGGTCGGGTAAGAAATCCGACCAGTGGCACCACAAGTCCGAGGCTCACCGTCTCCAAAACAGTTCCCACAAGCATGAGTAAAAGAATCCATCCGAGGCGACGACGTTCTTGCCTGTTGAGAACAGACCAAACCATCTTCGTTACGGGAGCATTCGGTTCATTGCTCAATGACACGACCTCTGCAAATTCGCATATTGCCAGACCATTCTGTAGCCGAGATTTCCAAAAACTTATCCTGTAGCGGCGGCCGGATTCGAACCGGCGACCTTCCGATTATGAGCCGGATGCTCTCACCAACTGAGCTACGCCGCCTAGATTACCGAGCCCTCTGTGGGAATCGAACCCACCACCTCTTCCTTACCATGGAAGTGCTCTACCGAATGAGCTAAGAGGGCGAAACTATTCTCAATGAATATTTAACGCCTACAAAAATCTTACCGTTTGTTGTCACCTCAAATAAGCGGACTACTGCTGAATTGGTGGGCCGGGAAGGATTCGAACCTACGTAGGCATAAGCCGGCAGATTTACAGTCTGCTCCCTTTGGCCGCTTGGGTACCGACCCACAAGCATGAAAGCCTATCGGCTTGGCTATTGTGTCGGTCATGCCAAGTTTTGATGTTGTTTCCGAAGTAGACCGCCAAGAGCTCAAAAATGCCGTTGATCAGGCGCAACGTGAACTCGCAAATCGTTTCGACTTCAAGAACACCGACTCGTCAATTGAGCAAAAAGAACTGGTTCTAACAATCCGTACGTCAAGCGAAGACCGACTACGCGCCCTCAAAGTTCTTTTGGAGGAGAAGTTCGTTAAACGTCAGATCTCGTTGAGAGGTCTCGAGTGGGGCAAAATTGAGCAAGCCAGTGGCGAAAGCGTTCGCCAGATCGTCACCGTTACTGTCGGCATCTCGTCAGATAAAGCGCGCGAGATAAATAAACTCATCAAAGAAAAAGCGCCAAAAGGTATCGCGAGCCAAACCCAGGGGGAACAATTGCGAGTGACCGGCAAGAAGCGAGATGACCTTCAAGCAACGATGGCCCTTCTTAAAGGTGCAGACCT
>CALEHE010000154.1 GCA_937876415.1 uncultured Actinomycetes bacterium | reverse complement strand
TGGTTTTTCACGACATGATTCGTGAACTGGGCGATCTCAACGGATACGCACCGACAAACAAGTAACACAACCTTCAAGTTTGATGAACTCGCTGATATCAACTTCAATGACGAAGTAACCCATATCGCGCAGAGTCTCGGCAGTTTCTGGGGCGTCTGCGGCCATGAGCAATCGCTTTTCGCCAACGATGACCACATGCGAACCTGATTCTTCGGGAACCGCAACGAAGTCAGGGAAGATGGACGGATCATCGACAAGTGGTTCAAACCCGATGATTTCACCCGAAGGCAGAGCGGTAACGGCTGACTTGAGGTGAAGTACCTTTGAGATCGGAACAGTGACCACTTTTGCGCCCAAGGGTTCGACAATCGAAGCGAATTGGGCAATTCCTTCGAGATTGGTGCGTCCGCCATTACCGACATAAATGGTGTCGTCAACTTTAAGGACATCGCCGCCGTCAAGGGTTGCAGGTTCGCTAATGCGGGCGATGGGGTGACCAAGTTCGGTGACTACCTTTTCGACTGCGATGATCTCGGGTTTGCGCGAGTCGCTACCAGGTCGGGTGATGATGGCCGTGCCTTTGTACATGACGACAGTATCTTCAATAAATACACTGTCGGGGTAATCATCAGCGGCTGGAACTTCGACGATGTTCCATTTGCAAAGTCGTAAAGCTTCGACGTAGTTGGCCCATTGTTTGAGGGAAAGTTCGTAATCGACTCGGGTTCGTTCAATATGGGTGACAAGACCCTCGTCAAGTCGGGGGCTAGGACGACGAATTAAAGCGGTGGGTTGATTGACCATCGTTCTTACGGTAATCGTTCGCGATGGTCGAAAGGCAGTTCTTGAATTTTGATTGGTGGGTGACGCCTGTTATGAATAACGACAGTGTTTATTGATCTGGCCAAATCAAACCGTCGTGAGTTGCCGCGCTGCGACGTCGCGGTGATTGGCGCTGGTGCTGCTGGTATCACTTTGGCTCTTGAGTTGGAAAAGTCGGGCTTATCGGTTGTCATTCTTGAAGGCGGATATCGCGACTTCACTGTTTTGTCGCAAGATCGCTACAAAGGCGAAGTGACGGCAGGCCCTGGGTTCACCTATCCCGATCTTGATGTCTGGCGGCTGCGATATTTCGGAGGTACAACGAATCATTGGATTGGTTGGTGTCGACGTCTTGAAGAAAATGTCTTCGGACCACGTACGAAAGATCTGGGTGATGGTTGGCCGTTTGCTCGTGCTGATCTTGAGGACGACTATCAAGACGCGCTAGAAATCTGCACACTCGGTCGTGATGTATTTGACGCGAATGAATTGTTGAACGAACTCGGTGTCAAGAATGTGATTTCAAGCAACGATGTGTTGGCGACACCAGTGTGGCGTTTCGCCAAGGAACTACGTTTCGGTGGTTACTACCGTTATCAACTTCAGCAATCCGAAATTCCCATTTACTTCGGTGCTAACTGTCAAGGTTTTTCGTTTGAAGAAGTTGAAGGCGTTACATCTGCTCGCAAACTCCATATCAAAAACGATTTTGGAGTGGATTTTGAACTCACAGCCGATTGTTTTGTGTTGGCTGGTGGTGGAATTGAAAATGTGCGTCAATTGCTGGTTGCCGCCGAGGACGTCAAGGGTTTGCTGCAAAGCGAAACCTTGGGAAGGGGCTTTCTTGAACATCCCCATGGCGCGGTTGGCGCAGTGTTATGTGGAGATCACGCTCCAGAAGATTTAGTTGGCTTTACTGATTATCCGCGTGATATCGATGACACCCAAATCAAAATTGGCCTTGGGGTAAATGAAGAATTGGCGGCCGAACGCGGAATGATCAACACGTCATTCACCATGGAACCGCTTAGTTTAATTCCGCAAGAGTCGCTTCACGGAGAAGCGTTGCGAAAGCTGTGGGAATCATCGCGACCGTCGGCTACGAAAAGCGCTTCGTCACATGTCATTGGCCTGTATGCGCGCACCGAGCAACGTTGGAATGCTGAGAGTCGCATTTCGCTGATTTCGGCTAAGGATGATTTGGGTTCAAAAAGAGCTCAATTGGATTGGCGAGTCAGCGATCAAGATGTGGCTGACGTTAAAACTTCGCTTGAACTAGTCGCCAAAGAATTAATGAAGGCTGGTTTTGGTCCGGTGACATTTGGTGATCCCACCGAGTTTGGGACCATGGAAGGTGGTGGGCACCATCTGGGTGGCGCACGGATGCACGAAAGCCCCGATCACGGGGTCGTCGATGCCAATCTCAAATGTCACGCCATTGACAATTTGTACGCAGTAGGTGGTTCAGCGTTTCCGACTGCTGGTTATTCAAATCCGACTTTGACAGTCGTGGCCTTGGCGGTTCGTCTAGCGCGAACTTTGAAAGAGCGTTTGTGATGCAGCGACGCGAATTCTTTGAACGCTCGGTTGCAGCCAGTGGGCTTGCTGCATTATTGGCGGCTTGCGGAGCAGATCCCCCTGATGCGTTGGGACCATTGCCAACTGCAACCTCAACAACTGTGCGCATGCCAGTGCCAGAACTAGAAGTTGATGAATGGGCGTTCGCACAACCATGGAAATCATTGATTGATGTCGAGTTGGTCGCCTTTGGCAGTTCGGTATTGCGTGTTGCTCCCGAGACAGTTGCGATAGCGCGTGAGGTGCTCGGTGTATTGCCGGAAGGATCAACGTTGATGGCTCGAGACAAGTTGTTCGCCGAGTGTTGTCGCAAAGATTCACGAGCCGGTGATGTAGTTGTTGTTGACGGTTGGATGGTGCCGACAACACTTGCTGGTCTCGCCGGAGCCTTGTCTCAGTTCAAGTCGTGACGGGGGTCGTCGCTGCGCTTCACGATTAGGTGGACCCGGGTGACGGGATCCGTCGCTGCGCTCCTCCCGATTCGAGTGACCAGTGCATAGATAGCAAAATGACCCCTCGCAAGCTCGGGGTCATTTTGCTATCTATGGAGCGGGTGACGGGAATCGAACCCGCATAGCCAGCTTGGAAGGCTGGAACTCTAGCCATTGAGCTACACCCGC
>CALEHE010000153.1 GCA_937876415.1 uncultured Actinomycetes bacterium | reverse complement strand
TTCGTGGCTAATGGTCAATTCTTCAATCATGACGTCGTCGGTTCCGGCGTCCAAGTCTGAAGCGCTCCACTTTGACGGCCAACCGGCTTCAAAGTTCCAGCGACCGACTTCGGTGCCGGCGTTGTCATAAATGACGATGGATCCGTTGGTTCGTTCAACAGAACCTTCAAGAACCTTGGTGTGCCAATCAATGATCGCACTGTCTGCTGACAAGCCACGCTTGAGCACGATGTCGTCGTACTTGGTGCGGCCTGGGCGCTTACGGATGATGATCTTGCCACCAACGGTGTCTTGGTACTCAACAACTTCTGTTGAGTAACTCAAGCCCGAGCAGCCAGTGAATCGAGCCATCTCAACGCCCTCAAGTTCGAGAGCGAATTGAGACCCGAGAAATTCGAGGTCATGTTCATTTGCCATTGTTCAGGTTCCTTTCGTAGAAGCTGTGTAAATCAGGCTGCTTGACGCAGTTGGCTGATGCGGAAGATAACGAATTCAGCAGGCTTGACCGGCGAAATGCCGACCTCAACTACTACCTTGCCCTGATCAATTGAGTCAGGTGGGTTTGTTTCAGAGTCACACTTCACGAAGAAAGCCTGATCGGCGGTAGTACCAAACAATGCTCCATCGCGCCACAATCCACGAAGGAATGCGGAGATGGTGCGCTTGAGGCCTTCCCACAACTTCTGATCGTTGGGTTCGAACACTGCGAACTGGGTGCCTTCCATGATTGCGGTTTCAATCATGTTGAACAAACGGCGTACGTTGATGTAGGTCCAATCGGTGTTCGATGACAAGGTGCGAGCACCCCACACGCGGATGCCGCGAGTTCCAAATGGACGGATGCAGTTGATACCAATGGGGTTCAAGAGTGACTGCTCGCCCTTGGTGATGTCGATTTCGGTTGAAAGCACTCCGCGAACGACTTCGTTGGCAGGGGCTTTCCAAACACCACGGGTGTCATCGACGCGGCTCCAGATACCAGCGACGTGACCCGACGGTGGGACCAAAATGGTCGCATCGGCGGGACTGGTGCTGACAGGGTTGTCGACGCGAATCCACGGGTAGTAGAAGGCCGCGAAAGCCGAGTCGTACATGGCGACATCTGAGCGCCATTCTTTGACCTGCTGCGGTGACATGGCCGGAGGCGCATCCAAGATGGCCATACGGTTGGCCTGACCTTCACAATGGGAAATAAGTGCGGTCTGCACAGCCTTCCACATACCGAGATCGACAGAACCGTCAGCCTTGGTGGCTGCAGTAATGAGGTCGGGAACCATGACCATGGTGACTTCATCGGCGATGACCAAACCATTGATACCGGTGCGATCTGATTCGCTACCTGCGAAGTGCTTGGGCTTGACTTCAACCGGAACGGCTGGAGCGGGCGTGACGGCGAACAAACCGGGGCGAAGGCCAGCAATTGAAATGTCCTGCAGGCTCTTCAAATCGACCTTGGTCTCAACCTTGACGCGCTTTGAAGCCTTATTGACGGTTGCAGCGATGTCGGCGAGGGACACATTGTCGTAACGCTCGGTCTCAATACCGCCTTCGGTCACGACGAAGTTGAAGTTTGGAGCTTTTCCGTCTTCAGCCGGGTCGCCGTTTTCGATGGCGATGGCCATTCCGTCGGACGGTCCGATACTGGTGACTTCAAGAGGCAATCCGAGGGCACGGTCAACGGCCGGAAGGGCACGCTGACCAGGCTGATCTG
>CALEHE010000152.1 GCA_937876415.1 uncultured Actinomycetes bacterium | reverse complement strand
GATCAATGGGCCGACTACGAAACCATCATGCAGGGTTATGCCGAGGGAGTGCTGTTCTATTGCACGTCATTCGCTGCCAGCATCCTGTCGCTTGACACCGCCAATGAACGCGGTGCTGCGCTCATGGACTCGCTCGTTCGCCGAGCCTTCTCAGCCGCCGATGACCTCGACGCCGGTATTCGCCTCGGAATTTGAGATCACGTTGGTTGATCACCCTTGCGAACCCAACAGATATCAACTGGCTGACGGCCTTCGCTGATTCCTCGCCGCTCAAAGACGGTTTCAATACGCCAATCTGGGCGAGAGAATTCTGGGTCGTCAAATGACTCATTCGCCGCAACAATCCCCATTGATTTACGCCAGTAATCCTCGATATCAGTTGCCAATCGCAAGACGCCGCCAACTTTAAGAACTCGCGCAAATTCTTGAACCACATCGGGTCGCATTAACCGACGACGTTGTTCGCGAGGCTTAGGCCACGGGTCGGGAAAGAAAACCCAGACTTGAGATAGCGAAGCGTCAGCGAATCGTTTCAACAAAACCAAAACATCACCTTCAACGACACGCGTATTTGTGAGTGAGTGATTTTCGATTCCCTGCAAGATATTGGCGATACCGCGTGTATGGATATCGATCGCAATGAGATTGTGATAAAGGTGCGCTGGTCCAAACGAAGCCGCCAGGTCTCCCCGTCCACAGCCAATTTCTAAACACACCGGATTGTCGTTACCGAATACTTCAATCAAATCAAGCGCCGACCCATGTTCGGCAATGCTCCACCCATCCTTGAGTCGTTCGTAAACCTTCGACAATTCAGGACCAAGTTTGCGACGACGTGGACGAAATGTCCGAACAAGTCGGTTCTCTGCATCTCCGCGTAACACGGCGCAGACGGTAACGCCGATTAACCTCAACCTGACAGTGCCAGTAAGCAGACATGCCCAGATTAAATAGTTGTCGGAGATTGTTATGACGGTTCACATGCAAGTAATCCTCGCTGATTATGCGGTCACGCACGATGGCAAAGTCATGATGGCGGGCGCTGGCTGGAGCCAAGTTGGATCTGGACCATTCGCCAGTGCCTTGGCGTTCATCGTCAAAGTCCCGTGGGATATGGCCAACCAACAAATCGCAATCCACGCTGAACTCGTCGACGAAGATGGGCGACCAGTGCTCGTCAACCAGTCTCCGCTGTCGCTTGATATCGGCTTTAGCGTCGGTCGACCTGATGGTTTACGACCCGGAAGCGACATTGACCAAAACCTCGCGGTCCAGATACCACCGATCGCACTAGCCCCGGGACGAAGCTACGAGTGGCGCATTTCGGTAGATGGTGAGCATCGCCAGGACTGGAATCGCGGTTTCTTTGTACGGGCTCCCAAGACTTCCTAATTCGGACAATGCAAAAGGCTCCGAGACACAGTCTCGGAGCCTTTTGAACTGGAGCGGATGACGAGATTCGAACTCGCGACCCTCACCTTGGCAAGGTGATGCTCTACCAACTGAGCCACATCCGCAGGGTGCGCAAAGTTTACCTGCCGTTTCGCTACCGACAACCCGTCAGGAAACTGGTTCAGGGGTTAGCACAGAACTGCGCCGATCCCACACCGTGCCTGCCAGCCCAGCAATGACCAATAGCGCTCCAAACACTTGCACTAGGCCTAACTGCTGGTCGTAGATGAGCCAAGCACCCAAAACAGATACCACTGGGCTCCCCAGGGTTAACAGCGATGTCGTCGTCACTGGCAAGTGCCGACTCGCCCACGAAATGAGTCCGTGGCCAACCCAACCAGGCCCGACCGCCATGCCCAACAGGAGCACCCAATCTCGACTGGTGAGCTTCCAGGAGTCATCGCCCATGATGAGACATACCGGCGTGACCATAACGGCTCCGACGATAAACACACCAGCCAAAAACGACCAACCGTCGATCCCTTCGTTACGACGCCGCTTCAGGATCATGAAGTACACCGTGAAACTGGTGACGTTGATCGCTGCCCAGACATCTCCACGAAGCGAGGCTCCATCGGTATTTGATCCAGCAAGGATCACCATCGCCAAACCAGCAAAGGCAATGAAGGCGAACGGCAAACGCTTGAGATCGCTGCGTTCTCCGACAAGACGGTTCAACCCGAGCAATATCAATGCTGGCGTCAATGCTCCGATCAAAGTTGCATTAGCAATTGATGTCGCGCGTACCGCCATGAACCCCAGCACCATTGACGCGCCAAAGAAACAGCCTGGCACGATACATGCCTTCAATGATTTCCAAGTGACCCCATTACCCCACCAACGACTCGCGAGATACATGGCTGGAGCACCCAACCACATGCGAAACATTGCAGTGGTGTAACCGCCCACGCTCATGTCGCGAACCATCAGCGGGCCGATACCCCAAGCCAAAACTGCTAGAAGAACAGCGGGAACTGCGATCTCGGCACGATTGTCGACGCCGCGAGGCGAACTCACGAGTTGGGGCTGGCCGGGCGGAGATCAACCGTAAAAGTCAAAATACCGTCAACAAGACTGGGCGTAGAACCTGCGATCAAAGCAAAATCCTGGAAGTCGTGATTGGCTTGCTCGATGAAACGCTGACGTTCCTCACCAGCAACCGGAGGTAGAGGACGTTGCTTCACAGCAGCAGCTCGCCCTTTAAAACGTTCAATCATTGCGTCAAGGTCAAGTTCAGCCATAACTTAAATTTAGTCTCGGCGGTCAGCCAAGAGTGAACATGGCTGATTAAAAACCAAGCAGTGGGTCAATGGACACCGGACCCTTCACGGGCCGCTCCTTCGGAGCCTCGACAACGACCTCATCGTCTATCTCTTGATCTTGATCTTGATCAAACAATTCGTGCATCAAAACTGGATCGTCTTCTTTCCGACGATCAACTGGCAACGACCAATCATCTACATCGGGCCATTCATCGTCATCCCAATCGATGTCATTCACTGATGTTGACAACAACGGATCTTCAATACGACTCACTTTTTGATCAGGTTTTTGATCGACTTCATCATCAATCGCTAGATCTTCAATGACTTCTTCGTCGATCTCCTGAGGTTCTTCGTCAAGAATGATCGGCGCCTGCATCACTGGTAATGGTTCAACTGACGGCGCCGCAACCAGCGAAGGACGCAATTGATCTAAGCGGTGACGCTGTTCAATCAGATCGAGTGCGGCAAATTTACGTGAACTCATCTCAACGAGCGGACCGAGGGCTTCGGGATCTGGCCTGGTCTTGCGCCAGAACCACACGTTCAGCACGCCTAAACCAATTCCGATTGCAATCAATAAAAGCGTCACTATCCAGACCACGCGCGTGCTGCCAACGTCGGACACTGAGGTGGTATCTACTCCCAGTGTTGAGGCAAGACGAACGAGAAACATCTCTGACAGTCTGTCTGAAAAGGTACCCGAACCCACGGCATCTACAGCAAGATCTCACTTCTGATGGTGAGGACACCAGTATGTGGTCCGGCCCGCCACCGTGGCCCGAGCCAACTCGTGTCCATCGTAGGGACAACCCGACCCCGGCTTTCGCAGTTCGGCCGCCAGATCACCCATGTGACTTCCTCCCCGTTCAAGTAATTCAGGAAGAACTGAAACAACCGTCACGAACACCTTTTCAATTAACTGCGGCTTCATGGTCGCAATGTCTCGTCGAGGGTCAACCCGGCTTCGACTCAAAACCTCGTCGACCAGCATGTTGCCCAATCCCGCGATCACACCCTGATTCAGTAGCACTCCCTTGATATTGCCGCGCTTTGGAAGATGCCTACGCACAACATCACACAGATCAGGATTGAACGCATCTGGACCGAGGTCATCGTGCACTCGACTGGCTGCCACCCGCGAAAATCTTCGAGGATCAGTAATTGCTAAGAATCCTTGATCAAATTCAATTCCAAAGCGAATCCAACGATCATTAGACGATGCCCCGTACACCAACTCGTCAATCGGAGATCGTCCGTCAACGATGATTCGACCGGCCATGCCGAAATGAAGGTCAATCGACCCGTTCTCAAGATGAATGGTTAACAGTTTCCCGTGACGTGCAACTTCCCGCACCCGAGAACCAACCAAAGTCTGAATCGGTAGCGCATCCTTGACAACGATCGTGTCATCGGTCTGGAACGACCGAACCCGACGACCCACGATAGACAGAGCGGCCTGACGGTACATCTCAACTTCTAGAATTTCAGGCACATTCGTAGTTTGATGGATTTCAGCACATCATGCGTTATCCACGGCGGTGCGTGTCAGACTTCTGATGTGTCGTTCTTTCTAGGTGTTGTGGCTCTAGCAGTCTTTGGAATCCTTGCGTGGCTCGCGTTTCGAATTGAGCCGCATTGGTGCAGTAAAGATGGTCGCCGAATGATTGCTCGGGCTCAACGTATGCCCGAGCCCCAAAGTTCACCGACCTCATGGAGCGAGGTCCGAGTCTTTATCGATGACAATGATGTCATTTTGCGAACGCGCGGAAGACGAGCGGTTGGATTACGCGGCGAATACCGAGTGGTCGGCAAGAGTCCCTCTCCCCCGAAGAAACGAGAAATTTACATACTTCGTGGCGAGAAAGAAGTCTTCCTACGAATACCAACTGACAGCCGTGGCATTGCAACCCTTGAAGATTTGCTTGAACGAAATCGTTAGTCGATTGATTCAATGAAATGACGAATCGCCGGTCCAACTTGATCAAGTTCAATCAGGAAGGCGTCGTGACCATGCGGCGAATCGACTTCGACATATTCCGCGCGGACTCCATTAGCTGCCACCATGTCGCGGATTTGCAACTGTTGATACACCGGGTACAAGAAGTCGCTCCAAATGCCCATCGTCAAAACCGGTGAACTAATTCGCGCCACCGCTGAATCAAGAGTGTTACGGCCTCGAGCAATGTCGTGTAGATCCATCGCTTTGCCGATAGTCATATAACTATTCGCATCAAAGCGGCTCACTAATTTGTCGCCGTGATATTCGAGATAGCGCTCAACTTCGAATTTCCCATCAAGTGACTTTGAGGTTGAAGTTCCACCAGTCATTTCACGTCCGAACCGATCGGTGAAAACGTTGTCACTTCTAAATGTCACTTGCGCAACCATGCGTGCAGTTGACAAGCCTTCATGAGGACCATCGCCGGGTGCGGCTTCGTAGTAATCACCACCGCGCCATTTGGGATCGTTAATGATCGCACGACGTCCAATGGATCCCCACGCAATCTGCTGCGCTGACGCTTGCACACACGTCGCGATTGGCACCACCGAGCGCACCCGTTCGGGAAACGTCACCGCCCATTCAAGAACTTGCATTCCACCCATGGATCCACCGATCACCGAGTGCCATACCGCCACACCTAGGTGATCGGCCAAACGAGCCTGCACGCGCACCATGTCGCGAATCGTGATCACTGGGAAACGAGAACCATAGGGTTGACCATCAGCGGGGTGCGCCGAGACGGGACCCGTTGAACCTTGACATCCACCCAGCACGTTGGCACACACCACAAACCACTGATTGGTGTCGATCGCTAGTCCCGGGCCAACAGCACTCTCCCACCAACCTGGGGCAAGGTGACCATCTTCGGCACGACCAGAGGCATGACTGTCTCCGGTCCAGGCATGACAAAGTAGGATCGCATTCGACGCATCGGCATTCAGTTGGCCCCACGTTTCGTAGGCCGCCACGATTCCCGACATCACTGTGCCGTTATCAAGCGCCAGTCGACGGTCACCGGGGTAAGTAAAGAACTTGCGTTGCCCAACGGGGTCGCCAACACGCCATGCGCCAGTCACCGGTAATGGTGTCCGTGATGCCATGATGAGCCCTTTCGTTCGCGTCGATCTCTCGTAGTAACGCTCATCAGGGAAGTTTCGTTGCCAGCTAGCGCTGACCACATCCCCTCTCGGACCCGAAGGCTCGATTGGGAGGCACCTTGGGGCTTCCGCCCAGGTTGCCGGGTCTGATTGCTCAGACCTCTCCTGATGAACAACGACAGGCTACCCAATCTTTGGCTCATAGCCACGGCAATTACTGTCTGCGGTACTGCTGTTCGTTCGCGATGTGCTCGGGCAGGCCCACCAAATCGGTGAACGCATCAAACGGAGCGATCTCTGACAAATGCTCTCTCAGAGTTCCTGAGTCAGCCAATCGTTGGGCGGAACGGATCATCGCCTGAGTCGACGCCAACAAAAGCGACAAAGGCGAAACGATTAACCGAAACCCAAGGTCGGCCAATTCTGCTGGTGTCAATAACGGTGTCTTGCCCTTCTCAACCATGTTTGCAACGAGCGTGATATCTGGCAATGCATTGGCGATTATTTCCATCTCCGCCATGCTTTGTGGTGCTTCGACGAACAATGCATCGACCCCGCAATCGCGAGCCATCTTGGCGCGCTCAATCGCTTCACTCAACGAGACTGCCGCTCGCGCATCAGTACGCGCGGTGACATGCAAATGTTCGCGATGATCACACGCTGCTCGCAATTTCGCCAACCAATCTTCGCGTTCGACAACTTGCTTTCCGTCCATGTGTCCACAGCGTTTCGGCCACACTTGATCCTCCAAGAAAAGTCCGGCTGCTCCAGCTTGTTCCCACAGTTCAACTGTTCGGCGCACTGTCATTGGATCGCCATAACCCGTGTCCGCATCAACAACAAGATTGAGGTGAGGCACAGAGGCACACACGCGTTGTGCAACCTCAGCCATTTCAGTTTGTGTGAGATAGCCCACATCGGGACGACCGAGCAAGGTCCCCGACACGGCAAAACCTGACACAAAGGCCGTTGAAAAGCCTGTTTGCTGAACGATCAGAGCCGATAAAGGATCCCACACTCCAGGCATCAATATCGACTCTTTGGCTTTCAGTCGACGTCGCAGGTCGTCGGATCGTTCGTGACCAGTCATGTTGCACTTCGATTCATGTTGCAGTTCCCAATTCATCCATTGCGAAGGCCTTCAGTCGCTTGTAGTCAACCTTGCCATTAGGAGCTCGTCCGATCGTGTCAATCACGACGATATGACGCGGGGCCTTATAAGCAGCCAGTGACTTCTTCACATGTTCATTCAGTTCCGACAGAGTTGGCGAGTGGCCTGGTTCGGCCTCGACAACTCCACAAATTGTTTCACCAAAGCGAGTGTCGGGAATACCCACAGCAACGGCATCGCGCACACTGTGGTGACGTTTCAAGACCTCTTCCACTTCTTCTGGGAAAACCTTTTCACCACCTGTGTTGATACATACCGAACCTCGGCCCAATAACACCAATGTTCCGTCCGCCAAAATCTCAGCCCAGTCTCCCGGCACCGACCAACGAGAGCCCTCAAACGTACGGAATGTCTGTGCCGATTTTGCTTCATCTTTGTAATAGCCCATGGGAATGTTTCCGCCCACTGCTACAAGACCTCGCTCGCCACTACCTGGCACAACTCGGGCTCCTTCTTCGGTGAATACTGCACACGTCGGGCCCAGCGCAAATTTTGCTGTTTCTGATGCTGCGCCCGCAGCACTCACTGAACCTCCCATACCAACGGCTTCAGATGATCCGAATGAATCGAACAAAATAACTTGCGGAATGTACGTCAAGAGACCCTGCTTATTCTCTTGACTCCACATCACGCCCGAAGAAGAAATCATCATCAAACTTGACAGATCAAAGCGATTCGGATTGGCCGTGAGTTCATCCAACATCGGTCCGGCAAAAGCTTGACCAACGATGATGAGCGTCTGTACTCGACGACGTTCAATTTCACCTAGCAGTTCTCCGACATCAAAGGTGCGACTTGGCAGCGTGACCACGCAACCGCCCAGATTCATGGCCAGCAAACTAGAGAATTGACCTGTCCCATGCATTAATGGACACGCTGACAACAAAACATTTCCGTAATCGCCAGGCTGCATCCGCTCAATGATTTCCTCTATTGATGCAGCGGGAGGAATTCCGAGGACTGCATTTCCACCGAGACCCAAAACATGAAACAGGTCGTATTGACGCCACATCACACCTTTGGGCATCCCGGTGGTTCCGCCGGTGTAGAGAAACATCAAGTCATTTTCGCTGCGACCCCACGGGCCACGCACCGACTCGGCAATTCCTTGACTCACCAAAGATTCGTAATCGGTCGCCCAAGCGGGAACTGCATGAGTTCCATCGGCGACGCAATACCAACGTTTCACTTTGGGCAGGTTGCCACGGATTGATTCAACGAGTGGGACAAACGCCGCATGAAACACGACAGCCTCAGCATCAGAATTGTCGAAGAGGTATGTCACCTCTTCGGGTCCGTAGCGATAATTGGTATTGGCAGGCACCAAGCCACCCTTGAATGCGGCGATGTACGTTTCTAAGTATTCGGGACAGTTATAGAGATATGCCGCAACCTTTGACTGATGGGTCAAACCGACCGCCAACATATCGGCGGCTAAGGCATTTGTCCGAACGTCAAATTGCCCCCATGTAATGATCCGGTCACCTTGTATTTGACAAGGGTGTTCCGGAATACGTGCGGCAATTCCCTCATACAGATCAGCAAAATTCCAGTTCGACATAGATCCCCCTCAAGATCAACTCTTGGACTTACAGAGCCTGAGGTAACCGTATATCAATGCGCATTGAGCATGATCACTTAGGGAGCGCCAGCACTCTTTCGCCGAGAATATTGCGCATCACATTGGAGGTTCCACCCATGATCGTGTAGCCGGGAGCATAGGCAAAACCCTGCGAGGTCTGATCCCACAAAGTTGCCTCGGGCCCGAGCGTTTGCATCACAAACTGCGCCACGTCCCACTCATGTTCGGTACAGAAACACTTTGTTGCCGCCGAAAAGCCAGCTGGGGCTTGGCGTAAAACTTCACGAATCACCAAGATTCGCCCAATGTGATATTTCATTTCCAGGCGAGCGATTTCTTGCCGAACTCGCGGGTCAGAAGTATCGGCGCGTTCGCGGGCGATGACATACAAGGCATAGTTTGAAACCAAGCGGTCAATGCCACCTCGTTCGTGTTCAAGTTGGCGCATCGTTTGCTTGAATGCATTTCCTTCAACACCAACGAGGTTGATGATCGGAACTCGAACATCAGTAAAGAACACTTCGCAGAAATGTCGGTTGGTCGTCATGTCCTTAATGGGACGAACTTCAATACCTGGCGTGTTCATCGGCACAATGATCTCGCTGATACCAGCGTGCGGCGGTCCGTCAGTTGACGTACGACAGATCAGATAGCAGTAGTCGGCCACTTCGCCGAAGCTGGTCCAAATTTTCTGACCGTTAATCACCCAGTCGTCGCCATCACGTACCGCTTGGGTTTTCAATGACGCCAAGTCTGATCCGGCATTAGGTTCAGACATACCGATACACCATGTCGATTCACCGGTCAGAATCTGCGGAAGGAACTCTGCTTGCTGATCCTCGCGTCCGTAAGTAATCAACGTTGGGCCCATCTGACGATCAGCAAACCACATCGAACCAATCGGTGCCCCAGCTTTGATGAGTTCTTCACCAATGATCAGACGGTCAATGGCTGGACGACCACCACCACCGAATTCAGTTGGCCAGGTGAGCCCAATCCAACCTTTAGCACCTAGTTCAAGGGCGAACTCTTTTGACCAACCATTGATCCACGAATCATTCGCTCTCCCGTACGTCGTCACTGCGTGGGCCGCCAGTTCACGAGCCTCGGTGCGCAGCGCTTCTTGTTCTGGTGTCCAGGTGAAATCCATCAGTCGTCCTTTGTCCTGTCCTATTTTGCCTCGCCCAAGTCCCCAATGCCCGATTTAGAGCCCAAAGACTCCTGACCGTGGACCGACTTCAGTCACAAACCAGTATCTCGCGGGTGACAAGATGATCATCTCTACCCGATGATTGAACAGTGAGGACAAAAGTGAATAACACACCGCTCAAGTCTCACTACCCATTGTCAACAGAGACCATCAATGATTTCAATAAACGAGGTCATTGCGTTGTACGAAACCTTGCACGCCACGAAGAAATCGCCACCTATAAAAACGCCATCGATGAAGCCACGATGGAACGTCGTTGGGATAAACGACCACTTGAAGAACGAGACACGTACGGCAAGGCCTTTATTCAGTCCGCTGCGCTATGCAATCACAGTGACAAAGTAAATGAGTTCGTCTTTGCTCAACGCTTCGCACGCGTGGCCGCTGAATTACTCGGAGTTGACGGCGTGCGTCTTTACCACGACCAAGCCCTGTACAAAGAACCTGGTGGCGGATTCACCCCGTGGCATCAAGATCAGGTGTACTGGCCACTCAATACCGATCGCACGATCACCATGTGGATGCCGACTATTGACGTTCCATCTGAAATCGGTGGCGTGGTGTTCGCTAACGAATCTTGGCGCGACGGAAACCTGGGCGAAGAGGTCATTGGTGACGCCTCACAAGCTTTCTTTGACAACTTGATTGAAGAACGCGGATATTCGCTTGAATCGTACGGCCCCTTTATGGCTGGCGATGCAACCTTCCACTTGGGTTGGACACTGCACAGCGCACCCGCCAACAACACCGATGTCATGCGTTCAGTCATGACGATCATCTATTTCGCCGACGGAACCACCGTGGGTGAAACTAATCATCCCGCACGCGATCTTGACTTAGCTCTGTGGCTCGGCGACGCCAAACCCGGATCACCAGCCGACTCTTCGTCCAATCCCCTTTTGTGGCATCGATCATGGGAAGCAGTGACAAGTCAGTGACAACAACAACGCGAACCGCATTTCATCTGCTAGCCAAACCCACCGGCGCTATTTGTAATCTTGATTGCACTTACTGCTTCTTTTTGTCTAAAGACGCTCTCTATCCCGGCGACCGCATGCGTATGTCAACAGAAACTCTTGAGTCGTATCTCATGCAGCTACTGGCAAGCCAACCAGATGGTCCCGTTTCAATTGCCTGGCAAGGCGGGGAACCCACGCTCATGGGACTTGACTTCTACAAGCAAGCCATTGGTTTGATCAATCAGTACGCACGTCCAACCCAGATCATCGAGCACACCATGCAAACCAATGGGACTCTGCTCGATGAAGATTGGGCGAAGTTTCTCAAACAGAACTCCGTACTTGTCGGGTTGTCCATAGACGGACCCCAAGCCATGCATGATCAGTATCGAGTATGGAAAGACGGTCGCGGTAGTTATGACGATGTTGTCAAAGCATGGGAACTACTTGAGCGACATCACGTAGACACCAATATCTTGTGCTCACTGAGCGCCGCGAATGCCGATCATCCCACCGAGGTCTACCAATTCTTTCGAGATGAACTTGGCGCCAAGCACATTCAATTCATCCCGATCGTCGAACGATCTACACCAGTTGACCTAGAGATCGCCGAAAAAGGTTGGAGTGAAAAGCCAGGAAGACGCCGCATCTTGTACACGCAACAGGGCAACTTAGTGACAAGTCGATCGATCACCGGAAAACAATATGGCGATTTTTTGAGCGCAGTCTTTGATGAATGGCTGACCCACGATGTCGGCGAAGTGTTTATTCAAATCTTTGATGTCACTCTTGGCGCCCATGTCGGCATGTACAGCTTGTGCGTTCATGCTCCAACGTGCGGATCGGCACTGGCCCTTGAACACAACGGCGATATGTACTCATGCGATCACTTCGTTGAGCCTGATTACAAACTCGGCAATATCCATCAGACACCCATGATTGAGTTAGTGACTTCGCCACAACAAGTTCAGTTTGGGCGAAACAAACAATCATTATTGCCACCTATATGCCAAGAATGTGATGTGCGTTTTGCCTGCAACGGAGGCTGTCCAAAAGACCGCTTTATTGAGACCCCTCATGGCGAACCTGGACTGAATTATCTATGTGAAGGATTCCAAACCTTTTTCCGTCATGTTGATGCTCCGATGAAGAGAATGGCCGAACTGATTAGCCAGGGTCGTTTCGCCGACGAGATCATGTCAGACGGCTGAACAGCACTATTGTCACGTGGGTACTTGCTCTAGGGGGAACAATGCCAATTAGCCATCACGAGGCCATCGCGCAACTCACCGCACCTGGGTCGGCTTTTGAAACTCACCGAATTTCTGTGGGCGGCGTTGAAGTGACAGCATTCAAAAATGCTCCCAATAATTTGCGCGAAGTTTTTGAGTTGTCACGCTCCCGTGGAGAAACGATTTTTCTTGTCTACGAAGATGAGCGTTGGACATTCACTCAAACCATGAGCCATGTTGATGCGATCGCCGCAATGTTGGTGAACAAGTACGGCATCAAGAAGGGTGATCGAGTTGCCATCGCAATGCGCAACTACCCCGAATGGGTGATGTCATTCGCCGCCATCTTGTCAATTGGAGCAATTTCAGTTTCTTTCAACGCCTGGTGGACCGAAGATGAAAATGACTTTGCTCTCGAAGATTGCGGAGCAAAGGTTCTGCTGTGCGATGACGAGCGTGCCGAACGTTCAACAGCGTCGCTGAAGCGTTTGGGTATTCAAGGAGTCGTATGTCGATCAAAGCAGCCCTTACCTGCCGGGTTTGATCGTTGGGAAGACTCAATCATGCTTGGCGAAACAATGCCCTACGTCGAAATTGCACCAGACGACGACGCCACCATTTTGTACACCAGCGGAACAACTGGACGACCCAAAGGCGCGGTCAGCACTCACCGTTCAATCATTCAAGCTCTTATGGCTTTCTCATGCCGAACAGCCATTACCAATGTTCGCTATCCAAAAGATCCCAAAGACGCTGACAGCGCACCAAGCTTGGTTCCCGCGTTTATTTTGGTCGTACCTCTTTTCCATGTCACCGGATGCATCCC
>CALEHE010000151.1 GCA_937876415.1 uncultured Actinomycetes bacterium | reverse complement strand
GCAATCGTGATATCAGCCATTCGAGCTGCTTTAGATTCAACACTTTCAATGTGTTCGGCATCCTTCACAGAAAACTCACTCAGCAATTCGGCTTTGCGGCGTAGCCGCATACCATGCGCATCAACCATGTCGTAAATGAGTGGCACTTGCGGAGCATTCAGGGCAATTCGTGTTGCCAGATGAGCCATCACTTCCGGCCGCGACACGATGATGCATTCAAGGACATCACGGTGCTTCAATAAGAACTGCTCAACCTCATCGCCTGGATTCAAAATCTCAACGCCAGCGCGAGTGATGTCATCAACCCAACTATGACTTTTATAAGTACTAACCGACAAGAAATGCACCACGAAATCGCGTCGGGCAAATTCTTTCAAGATGTAATTCATTCTGACTGACCCTGCATCAGACTTAGTGTCGAGCTGCTGGTGATCACAAATCAAAATGTGCCGTTCACGTCGGCGATCGCGGGCCTGAAGAGTCGCCGCCGCCCTATCACCATGCGGCGCTTCAACCTGAGTACGTAGCTCAACTTGCCATTTGTCAACAAGCAAATGACGGTTTTCAAACTGCTTACGCTTCAGTCCAAATGAGGACGAACCGTGCGTGCTGCCCTCTCGGTGAACAATCAACGAGTTCGGCTGATACACACACTCATAACCGTGCCGCCTTGCGTTAAAGCAAACGTCGACATCTTCGTAATAAGCCGGCGCCAATTTTTGATCAAAGCCACCCATGGCAGTCCACAATTCACGGCGAATGAGAAGTGCCGCTCCCGAGCAGAAATCGACCGATCGGCGGAATCGGTATTGGTAACCGCAAGGATTGTCATGACTTCCGTAGTGCGCCCCAGTTGCATCTGACCAAATAATGCCGCCAGCTTCTTGCAGCCGCAGGTTGGCCCGAAGAATCATCGAACCAGTCACGCCTGTTTTCGGATGATCATCCATCTCGGCCACAAGCGAATCAATCCATCCAGGAAAAACTTCGGTGTCGTTGTTCAACAAAAAGACAAACTCTGAATGAGAAGCATTCACACCAGTTGTGCAAGCACCCGAGAAGCCTTGGTTCTTCTCGTGTCGAATGTAACGAATGCCTGGAATTCGTGAAAGCAGCGCCGACTCGTCGGCTGATGAACAATCGTCAACAACGATGACTTCATAAGCAGTTTGATCAGCGGCGATTGCGATGGTTTCAAGACACGCAACAACATCTTTTGAATGATTAAAGGTCGGGATAATCACCGAAACACGGGGGCTGGTAGAGCCCGCAAAGGTTAGTGAGTTGAGTCGAGCCTCAAGATCAAATGGGTCAGATGACGTGTCGCCATAACCGTCTAACCGAAGATGATTCCGTAATCGGCGTGCTCGATCACACGCGAATTGTGTAATTCGTTGAGCCAATAAATCTGGGCTAATGGTTCGACCTTCGCATGAACCAAAGCGAGCAAAGTGAGCAGGCGCTCCCCACGACTGAACCATCGAATCGTCGGGATACTGCGCCACATACCAATCGCTGTCGATCAGTTCAGAAACTGATCGACCTTCATGACGACCCCACTCAAGATAGCGATGCAGAGCGTTGACGTCTGCATACTTGACGTCTTGATTTAACTCATAATACGAATCGGAGATGAACATCGGGCTCGGTGAATTTCCTGTGCGCCACCCATCGGTGATGTAGTGCTCGATTGGGATGATGCCCAGACCGAGCGGTTCATTGAATTGATCGAGATACCAAGCCGTATCAAACAACGGATGCACATCAAGAACACGCTTCCAACCGACAGTTCGAAAATGTTCAAGCGGCGAGATGTTTGCCGGAATGTCTTTTGCTTGTGAACGATAAAAATCTGAATTGAAATATGGGCTTGGTTCAAAACCGCGTTTAAAACCTTTGCGAAGATAATGCGCCAAGCAATTTTCATCGCGTGAGAGTCCATACTTATGTCGATACCAATCGCTGTCAAAAAGCGCACAAGGGTCTCGGCCTTCATCAAACCCCGCACGAACGAAGTGCTGTTCGGGACTGAGTCCGCTACCTTCAACTTCGCTGTATAGGCCCAAATAGTAGGACTGATCAAATATTGATATTGCCCGATTTTTTGTCGGATGAATCAACATTATTTGCTCTTCATTTTCTCGATCGGACCACCACATAAGTTCATAGTAACTTCAACCTTGAATCGCCAGATTGTAATTATACCAATAGCACATATTGTTTACTCGCCATCCAAACGTTGGCGATCTAACCAACCAAACAAGACTGCCATCGCTCTCGGGTCATGACGCATTCGATGTCCCGCACCTTCAAGCACTCGCATTTCGGCTGCGCCATGTGCTTCGGCTAACTGACGAGTATCAGTGGCTGGAACACTTTCATCGTCGTCACCATGCAATAGCAAAAGTGGGCGTGGGGCAAAGCGTTGTGCCGCTGGAACTGGCCTGAACCGACGCAATTCGCGAGTCCACTCGTCGAAGTCTTTCGGGAACTGTGGCGTCTGCACCGAACCAACTGAACGGCAGTGATCAAGGAATTTCCTCGGCTGCGCAGCCCAGTCATCAAAGTCGGCCCGTGCCCCGAGCAGTGCACAACCCTTAATGCGAGGGTCATCAGCCCCGACACACATGGCTAATGAACCCCCGGTATTTGAACCTATAAGCCAAATTCCTGTCGGATTTGTTTCAGAAATCATGTGGTCAATGGCTGCTCGCAGATCATCAACCCAACCTTGTAGTGAGAAGTCGCCTGGACTGTCTCCGCACCCGCGGAATGTAAAACACATCGCCGCAAAACCCAGTTCGTTTGCCAGTCGATCCATTAGTTCAGGAAAACTGCTTGCCGAGTGGCGCGCATCAATGGGCCCAAACG
>CALEHE010000150.1 GCA_937876415.1 uncultured Actinomycetes bacterium | reverse complement strand
GTCGCACAATCTGATGAGTTGACAATCCGGTCACCGGTTGATCATTGAAGAACACCGTCCCATTGATTGTTGGCAACAGACCAGCGATTGTATGCAACAAAGTGGTCTTACCAGCTCCGTTGGCACCCAACAACGCGACAACTTCACCACTCTCAACCATGAGATTGACGTCGTGAACAACAGCGACACCGTTATGACCTGTCGTCAAAGAGTTGACTTGAAGAAGGGTCACGACTCCACCTCGCTTGTCGCTCCCAAGTAAGCCTCAATAACTCCTGGATCTTTCTGAATCTGTTCTGGACTTCCAGAAGCAATCAGTCGTCCGAAGTCAAGTACAAAGATTCGATCACAAACCTCAAGAACTAAATCCATATCGTGATCAACAAGCAGAACCGCAGTACCTGATTGAGCAATGTCAACAATTCGCGCACCAAGCGCCTGTGTCTCTGACGAACTTAACCCAGCGGCTGGCTCGTCAAGCATCAGCAACTTTGGTTGGGCGACCAAGGCTCGAGCAACTCCGAGTAATTTCTGTTGTCCAAGTGAAAGTTCATTTGTATCAGTTCTACTATCTACATTTAGTCCGACTGCTTGCAGTGCGGCATCAACTTGAATTTTTCGTTTTTCCTTAGTGGGCATAATTAAGTCTTGAACAACGCTAGAGATTGTTGAGTCTTCAAGAGCGACAAGAACATTGTCGCTAATAGAGATATCTGTGAACAGTTCGACTGATTGCCAGGTACGCCTTAAGCCAAGCCGAGCAATTTCGTGAGGCGCCACCCCACGAATCTCTCGGCCATCAAATTGAATCACCCCTTCGGAATGCGTAAATCCGGTCACCGCATCAATGAATGTTGTCTTTCCAGCACCATTCGGGCCGATTAAACCGACGATCTCGCCTTTCCGTACGTCGAGATCGACATTTCCAACCGCAGTTAGTCCACCGTATTTGACCGTCAAGCCAGAGATCTGAAGAACTGACTCAGCATTGCTGAGATCGCGTTTGATTGGCTGGGATGCGATTCTCACAACATCGGGCGACGCCGATTCGTTGGATTTATCTTGAGTTTTGCCTCGGTGCCGAAGTGCTGCAAATCTCTCGGCTGTACGTCCCGCTATTCCCTGAGGATTGAAGATTGCGGTGAGAATTAGGGCAACTCCTGCGATCAGGGTGTAACTCTGTCCGAGTTCAATATTGCGATCCAAAATTACAAACGTCAGTCCCAACGGGGCCGATAATCCTGCGACTAATGCACCGCCCACCGAAGTGATGCCACCGAGATAAGCGAAGGCCATAAAACTGAGGCTCACAAATACCGTGAAACTCTCAGCCGACAATTGACCACGGCTGTAACCAATGAAGCAGCCACCCATTCCAGCAAGACCTGAGGCAATAGCAAAAGCCAACAATTTGCTTGCAGCAACACTGATACCAACCGATGCAGCTGCTCTTTCATTTGAACGTACTGCCAACAAGCGTCGCCCAGTACCGCTACGAATCAGGTTTGTGACCATGATGCATGCCAGTGTCGCAAACACAACGACCAAAATTCCAAAGCTCAAACGGGCAATATTGCGACCTTCTCGCACCCCAAGGTCTAATCCGAAAAGTGAGGGCTTTGAAATGATGCTTCCAGATGATGAAACAAAGTTGCTGTTTCTAAAAACGAATTTCTCTAGTGCTAGTCCACTTGCGAGAGTCACTACTGCCAATTGGGTTCCACGAATACGAAGTGCCGGTATTCCAACCGCGACACCAACCAAAATAGAAACCAACACAGAAAGGAATAAACCAATCGGAAAATTCAGTCCAGAGACTGAACAAAACTTTGATAACGCGAACCCAGCCGTTCCAGCAATACCTGCCTGAGCAAGTGAAATTTGCCCAACGAGCCCCGTCAGCACCACGAGTGACAACATGATCATTGACACGATCAAGCTCGTCATCAAACCAAAGCGATATCCCCCGCTCAGCAATGCCATCAAGCCGATCGCCACGAGACCACACAAAAATATGTAGCGCGTTTGAATTGTTGGTTGTCGCACTGGAGGTAATTGATCAACCCTCAAAGATCCTCGATCGGGAAGAGATTGACCAAGTAAAAAAAGGGCTAAGACAATAACTAAGAACGGAACGGCATCGGTGAGACCGGTCCTCGCCCAATCAGGCCACCAACTTTTTGTGGTGAGGTATTGCACCACCGACTGAAAAGAACCAAGGCCAAGCCCAGCAACGAGCGTCACTGAAACCGACCGTAATCGACCAATCAAACTGGCCGCCAAAGCAGGGACAATGGCAAAAATATAGGTACCAGCATTCAAACTTGACAGCGGTCCAGCAAGTATCACGACGAAACTCGTCACCACTCCCGAAATCAACCACGTGAAACCAGCCAAAACTTGTGGCGAGTAACCAGCCAACGAAACCGTTGATTCACTTTCGGCTGCGCCACGAGTCGCTAGTCCCATGCGAGTGAACCGAAGGTAGGCCCAGAGCAATAACCCAATGGCTACAACGATAAGTGAAAGCCAAAGTCGATCCCGAGGAAATGTGACGCTTGAAAATGTGACTGTTTCGTTCGGAAGAATCGGAGTCATAACTCGCGGGTCACTGCCAAAGTGCATCACAATCAGCGACTGAACAACAATAAGAATTCCAACGGATGAGACAACTCGAGCCAGTACTGGCGCATTACGAAGAGGTCGAAAAACCAAGAAGTGCACCCCAAGCGAAAGGGCAGCAGACGACAAAAGGGCGATCAGCAAACAAAAAAGAAATGGAGGGTTGCTCATTAAGTGGAGGGAGTGAGGGACCACGACAATTGGCAGAACCAGATCGCCGGTTTTTCTCAATTCATCAAAGACGTACACGCTCCACACAGCCAGAGCACCAGCTGCAAAATTGATAATTCCCGTCCCACGAAAACCAACAACAACCCCAATTCCAAGTGCGGCGTACAAGGCTCCGGCACCAAGGCCAATGAGTGCGAATAGGAGAAGTTGTGTCATCTGGATCACCCGGGTCGATCATCAATTATTTGTAGATTAAAACGTCTAAGTCGCGTGGGGTGCCCCGAGCATT
>CALEHE010000149.1 GCA_937876415.1 uncultured Actinomycetes bacterium | reverse complement strand
TCGGTGCGCTGGTGGCCGGTTATCACTCTGATATGACGCGTTCATTCGTCGTCGGCCCTATGAACGATGAGCAAGCTCGTTACTACGAGGCGGTTCACGAGGCTCAACAGGTGGGAGTTGCCGCATGTCGACCAGGAGTTTTGGCTTCTGATATTGACTCCGCTTGCCGAAAAGTACTCGATGATGCCGGGCTCGCCCAGTACTTCACTCACGGCACCGGTCATGGAGTGGGCCTAGTTATCCATGAAGAACCGTTCATAAATTCCTCGTCAACGGCAATTCTTCAGCCTGGAGATGTCGTGACTGTCGAACCTGGGCTCTATCGTGGGGGGTTCGGCGGTTTCCGTGTTGAGGACCTTGTGGTCATCACCGAACACGGTTGCCGAATTTTGAACTCATCTCCCAAGGATCCAACATGCCCGCCATCACCACTAACGATCTGAAAAACGGCATCACGCTGCAACTTGAGAACGGTCTTTTTACCGTCATCGAATTCCAGCACGTCAAGCCCGGCAAAGGTGGAGCGTTCGTGCGCACCAAGTTGCGCAATCTAAAAACTGGCAATGTCTTGGAAAAGACCTTCAACGCAGGTATCCGTGTTGAGCAGGCCATGCTTGAAAAAAAGGATATGCAGTTCTTGTACCGCGATGGCGATGACTATGTCTTCATGGACACTGAGTCCTACGACCAGATCAATGTTGCGCCGGTTGCTCTCGGCGATGCTGCTGACTACATCATCGAATCAATGATCGCAATCATTGCCACCCATAACGCTGAAATTGTGTCGGTTGAAATTCCGGCTTCGGTGGAATTGCTGATCGCTAATACCGAACCTGGCATTCAAGGAGACCGAGTTTCGGGCGCCCGCAAGCCCGCCGAGTTGCAGACAGGTAAGACCATTCAGGTTCCGTTGTTTGTGAATATTGGCGACAAAGTTAAGGTCGATACTCGTTCAGGCGAATACTTGACGCGAGTCTGATTGTGGCTTCTCGCCGGTCGCGTTCATCGCATGTTGATCCCCGTTCACAATCGCGTGAACGTGCGTTGACTCTTCTTTACGAAGCAGATACCAAAAACCTTGACGGTCATGCAGTTCTCGCGGGGTTGGTTGATGATCCTGATCACGTCACAGCATTGATCGTTCGCGGTGTTTCAGACATGGCCGTTGATATTGATCAACTCATCATCAAGCACGCCGACGGTTGGGCAATTGAACGCATGCCGTGTCTTGACCGCAACATTTTGCGTATGGCGACGTTTGAACTATTGAAACGTTCGGACATTCCCAAAGCCGTCATCATGGACGAAGCGGTCGAACTTGCCAAAACCTTCAGTACTGATGACTCTGGTCGCTACGTCAATGGCGTGCTGTCGGCGATAGCTCAAGAAGTTCGCGCCAACTGAGACACTTAAAACCTAGGCATGATGATTAGTTTCGGGCCACGAGCTTTTGCCGTTAGCCGCATCGGCCACATTGGCCAAAGTGAAACCCGCGAGATGTTCACGCATATGGTCGCCAGTTTGCTTCCAAATGGCCAGCAACACGCATTGACCTTCATGATCGCATGAACCGTCTTGATGGGGTTCACCAAAGTCGCCCAAGGTAATCGGACCGTCAACTGCAGAAATAATGTCGTTGAGTCGAATTTCTTCAGGAGTACGAGCCAAGGTGTACCCACCGCCAACTCCACGCTTTGACTTCACCAATCCCGCGCCCTTTAAGGCCAACAGAATTTGCTCAAGATATGGTTGGGGTAGACCCGTACGATCTGCGATGTCACGTACCGATGTTGGTCCCGGTTCTCCAGCGTGCAAGGTAAGGGACAGTAAAGCCCGGCAGGCATAGTCACCTCTCGTCGAAACACGCACGCTCTCA
>CALEHE010000148.1 GCA_937876415.1 uncultured Actinomycetes bacterium | reverse complement strand
GAAGCGATTGCAGTTACCGCCAGCGCGCGAGCTGTGAGTCTGCAGTTGCTGTCCGAACTCACCGACGAGCAACTCGAAGAGACTTTGCCCGGGGCGCCGTGGGCTGATGGCACCATTGGTGGAGTTCTGTCGGCCAATGCGGGTCACGGTCGGATGCATTGGGGCTGGGCCAAAGAAGCCGGATTGCTTGAGCACTAGTACTTGGCCACGAAGTGGGCTAACTTACCCTTCGTAAGATCGCAAACCGGGGGGTTGCAATGCTCGATTTCGTCATTAAGGGTGGAACCATTGTTGACGGCACAGGAGCCGATCGTCGCCAAGGCGATGTTGGTGTGCGCGACGGGGTGATCGTTGAAGTCGGTGGCTCGATTACCGAGTCGGCCAAACAAACTATTGACGCCGATGGTGCCATCGTCACTCCCGGCTGGGTCGACGTGCATACCCACTATGACGGCCAAGTGAGTTGGGACGAAGTCATGGACCCATCGGCCGGTAACGGTGCGACAACGATCGTGATGGGTAACTGTGGTGTTGGCTTTGCGCCCGTGCGACCTGGCGGCGAGAAGTCGTTGATTGAACTGATGGAAGGTGTCGAAGACATTCCGGGCACTGCGCTCTACGAAGGTATTGAGTGGGGTCGTTGGGAATCATTCCCCGAGTACATGGACTACATCGCGAGTCGTCGTTACTCATTAGATATTGGTGCACAAATCGCCCACGGTTCATTGCGTTACTACGTGATGGGCGAGCGCGGTCGCATGAACGAAGAAGCAACACCTGATGATCTTCGTCAGATGTCGCAACTTGTCACTGAAGCAGTTCAAGCCGGTGCGCTTGGCTTTAGTACATCACGAACCATTGGTCATCGTGCTCTTGATGGTTCGCCCGTGCCCGGAACTTTTGCTCCCGATCAAGAGTTATCGGCGATCGCTGATGCAATGGCTCGAGCTGGCCGTGGTGTGTTTGAAATGATTCCCGCCGGAACAGTTGGCAAGCTTGAGCGACTTGGTGGTGAGCGCACCACACCAGAAGCCGAAGTGAAATTGATGGCCGACTTCTCGCGTCAGAGTGGTCGCAAGGTGACGTTCACACTGGTGCAGTCACCCGACTATGCGCCCGATACATGGGAACGACTGCTTGAGATGGTGGTGACGGCAAATCAGACTGGTGCGCAGTTGTATCCGCAAGTGTCATCACGACCAATCGGACTTGCATCTGGACTGTCTGGTTATCACGCCTTCCAGCGTCGGCCAACATATATGAAGTTGGCGCACTTGCCTTTGGCTGAACGAGCTCGCGAAATGGCGAAGCCCGAAATCAAGGCAGCGATCATGTCTGAAACTGATGTGCTTGTAGATCAGCCAGGCTCGATGGCCAACATGTATCAGTTGTTCCAGACGGCGGCGATGTTTTTGTATCCACTTGCTGATCCGGTTGATTACGAACCAGATCCGTCCGAGATGTTGGGTTCGCGTGCCGCGGCAACTGGTCAAGATGTACTTGATCTGTTGTATGACTACTTACTCGAGCAAGACGGCGCCGCAATGTGTGCGTTGATGGGCGGACCAAATGTTCATGACAGTCAAGAAGTGTTGCGACAGATGTTGATTCACCCAGAAACAGTGACTGGGCTGAGCGATGCTGGTGCTCACGTGACACTTATTTGTGATGCCACGATGCCCACAACACAACTCACGTTCTGGGCGCGCGATCGTCACAAGGGCGAACGTTTGCCGCTTGAGTTCTTGGTTGCTAAACAAACGGCTCGTAACGCCGATTTGTATGGTCTGAAAGATCGTGGTCGTTTGGCGGTTGGACTTCGTGCTGACATCAACGTGATCGACTTTGAAAATCTGCGAGT
>CALEHE010000147.1 GCA_937876415.1 uncultured Actinomycetes bacterium | reverse complement strand
AAAACTTTTGCTGCATCAACAAAACGCGTCGTCACATCACAGGCAACTAAAAACTCAACTGCCTTGAGTCGAGCGGGTGCATGAATCGCGCGCACTGCCCCAAGGCCGCCATCGGTCGTTGCTGAACCACCGAGACAAACAATGATTCGTTCTGCGCCAAGATCGAGCGCTTTGTCGATGAGTTCGCCAGTTCCGGTTGTAGAAGCCGAGACTGCGTCATTTTTTGTTGGGCCACCGACGAGCGAGAGGCCAGAGGCGCGAGCCATTTCAATAACTGCGGTGCCGTTGTGAAAGCGCCATTGTGTTTTCACTGGATCGCCAAGTGGGCCAGTCACTATTGATTCGCGATTTGGTCCACCCAAAATGTCGAGGGTTCCTTCGCCGCCATCGGCCAGCGCCAATTCGTCGCAGTCGTGGCCGAGTTCCCAACAGGCGTGCCCGATCGCCTTGGCGACATCAGCGGCGGAGGCAGTTCCTTTGAATTTGTCGACTGCAGCCAAAACACGCACGGAGTCAGTCTTGCTCTTAGTAGCTCTTTGGGTATTCTTTGGCGTATGAAATTCTCAACGCAAAGATTCCTGGTCACTCTGGTTTTGGTTCCTACTGCGGCTTTTGCTTTCGCTTCGTGTGGTGGAGATAGCGAGCCTGCGGGTGATCAAGCGGCTGCGGCCGAGTTATACATCAAGCTCTACAGTCCGTCGAATCTTGACTGTGTCCGTTCAGAACACAAGAAGGTGGATAACGAAACGGCGACGCGTCTCCTCGAGGCCTATCAGGCTTATGAGGCCTATGAATACGACAAGGAAGAAGCCGCCTATGCCGCAATTGGCGAGGAGGCCGTTACTGAGCTGACCGCGGCCCTCAACAAGTGTGCTCTTGGCTGAAAAAGTTCGGACATCAGTCGCCTAGTTGGGATATTCCTGACCGAGTAGGTAGGGTTTTGGTATGTCCGTGACCGTTCGCATTCCGACAACCCTTCGTCCACTTTCGGGTGGAAATTCCACCGTGTCTGTTGAGGGCACAACCCTTGGCGAAGTGCTGGCCAACCTCGAAGCTGCTCACCCCGGATTCAAAGATCGCTTGTTTGACGACAATGGCGGTTTGCGTCGTTTCGTGAACTTGTTTGTTGCTGACGATGATGTGCGTTATTTGCAAGGTCTTGAAACTCCGGTGCCCGCGGGCGAAACCGTGAGCATCATTCCTGCTGTCGCTGGCGGCTGATCAGTAACTCAAGCTGCTGAAGACAGCAGTTCTAAGAAGTCACGTCGACGCTTAGGTCCGAGTGGGACTTCAGCAGGTCGGTTTTCACGATCTTGCCAAATGGCAAACACGCGATTCATAACTTCAGGATTGTTCATCATTGCATCAGGTGCAGTGAGCAAATTGAGATTGCGCATGAACGCACGCAAGACCACCGGGTCGTAACGCAACGCTGGCAACAATCCTTCGCGCAAAACTGAGCGCATAAATGTTTTCGGATCGGCAGTATCAACATCGGGGTCATCGCCCTTCAACAACGACGATGACACGCGACGTGCTTCGGCATCTTGTTGAACGCCAGACAAGTACCACGGAACTATTTCGCGTTGCAACGCAGCGTCGTATTCGGTGGCGAGAGTCAAAAGGTCATCAGCATGATCGTTAATGGCTTGGGCCATGAGATGAGCGCCCCAATAACCAATTGAACAACCGCGTCCATACAACGGGTTTGTGCACAGCACGGCATCACCAACGGGCAACATGCCAAGCACCAGTGGTTTTCCGTCAACGACGAAATGCCGTTGACGATTCAACAAACCAGCCATCACAAAAACTTCATCAACTAATGGTGTGGCACGTCCATCAAGGTATGGAGCCGTTGCGCCTAATTTGCGCGCTGCTTCATCAAATGTTGCGGGATCAGAAAGTTTGGTACGAAGTTCAGCATCATCAGTTGGCGCGGCCAGTGTGATTGAGAACGTGTTGTTATCGCCCACAAAAACGCCGTACTTGATGTACCCAAGATCGCCACCGATGGGGCCATTACGTGGGGGATAGGTCTGACCAGAGTTCAGTCGATAAAAGCGCGACGTGTAGATAATGCCGGTGTCTTCAACTTCTTCTTGAACGGGACCAACACCGATGTCGTTGAGCCAATCGGGCAAAGCCGAACGACGACCACCAGCAACGACGACAAGGTCGGCGGTGAGTTGCGAACCGTCTTCAAGAGTGACACCAGTAATTCGTTCAAGACCCGAAGCCACATCGGATTCGTGAACGAGACCGTTAACTCCGACTCCGGTTTTGAATGTGACACGTCCATCGTCAAGTACAACTCGACGTAACACCCACTCAAAAGTGGTGCGGCGACACGTGAGCATGTTGAGTTCAGCGTCCTCGGGTTCGGGAATAAAGTCCGCCATCGTGACTGGCAGATCTTCGCCAAACTTGATTTCGGTGGCGCCGGCTTCGAACAACTTGTCGAGCACATCGGGCTCGTTGGCCTTCAGCAGCGACACGAGTCGGGCCAAAAATGCGTGGCTGTGTCGAACCTGAGGGGCACCTCGACGGTCCCACTCGAAGGCATCGTCAGCATTTTCGGGCATGGGCGTGTCGTCACGTTCAAGAACAGTGATGTGGTGGCCGGCTCGGCTGAGTTTGAGGGCTGTGGATAAGCCCGAGATTCCTCCGCCAACGACGATGATGTCCAGCTTCGTGGTCATACGCCAAGGGTAGGCGGTGCGACACAGAATTGTCTGATTTGGCGACAACAACCAGCCCGATTCGAGGTGAATCCCACTTCTCTAGTTGTCGCCTTAGCACTCCCGCCTCTAGAGTGCTAACTGCTGTTCACGGCTGAGTTTGCTCCCGTGAACAGCGCATAAAACTCCATCGATAGTCCGTCGATCGCTCGATCGACATCCCAACGAAAGTGACAACAAATGTCGAAAATCATTGCATTTGACGAGCAGGCTCGCCGTGGCCTGGAAGCTGGTATGAACAAACTGGCTGACGCCGTCCGCGTCACGCTCGGACCGAAGGGTCGCAACGTCGTCCTCGACAAGAAGTGGGGTGCTCCCACGATCACCAACGACGGTGTCTCCATCGCTAAGGAAATTGATCTCGAAGATCCGTATGAAAAGATCGGTGCCGAACTGGTCAAAGAAGTCGCCAAGAAGACCGACGATGTTGCCGGTGACGGTACGACAACCGCAACCGTGTTGGCTTGGGCCATGGTGCGCGAAGGTTTGCGTAACGTTGCTGCTGGCGCCAACCCAATGAGCCTCAAGAAGGGCATCGAGGCTGCTGTTGTTGCTGCTCTTGGTTCAATCAAAGAACTCTCGAAGGTTGTTGACAGCAAAGAGCAAATCGCTCAAGTTGCTTCAATCTCGGCCGCCGACGTTGAAATCGGCACCATGATTTCTGATGCCATCGACAAGGTCGGCAAAGACGGAGTCATCACCGTTGAAGAAAGCCAGACCTTCGGCATGGAGATGGATCTCGTTGAAGGTATGCGCTTCGACAAGGGCTACATCTCGCCGTACTTCGTGACCGACCCCGAGCGTATGGAAGCGGTTCTTGAAGATCCGTACGTGTTGCTCGTGTCGTCAAAGATTTCGACCGTGCGCGACATGTTGCCGATCCTTGAAAAGGTCATGCAGAGCGGGCGTCCTTTGGTGATCATCGCCGAAGATGTCGACGGCGAAGCATTGGCAACTTTGGTTGTCAACAAAATTCGTGGAACTTTCAAGTCAGTTGCTGTGAAGGCTCCTGGCTTTGGTGAGCGCCGCAAGGCCATGTTGCAAGACATCGCCATCCTCACCGGTGGACAAGTCATCAGCGAAGAAGTTGGTCTCAAGCTCGAAACCGCAACTCTTGATCTCTTGGGTAAGGCCAAGAAGATGATCATCACTAAGGACGAGACCACTTTGGTCGAAGGCGCTGGCGATGATGACGACATCAAGGGTCGCATCAACCAGATCAAGGCCGAAATCGAAAACACCGATTCCGATTACGACCGCGAAAAGTTGCAAGAGCGTCTGGCCAAGTTGTCAGGTGGCGTTGCAGTGCTCAAGGTTGGCGCTGCCACCGAAGTTGAACTCAAGGAAAAGAAGCACCGCATCGAAGATGCTGTGAGCACCACCAAGGCTGCCATCGAAGAAGGCGTTGTGCCTGGTGGCGGAGTTGCCTTGTTGCGTTCACAGGCCGCTGTTTTGGCTGCTGCTGCGTTGCTCACTGGTGACGAAGCAACTGGCGCCCGCATGGTTGCTAAGGCTCTTGAAGCACCGTTGAAGCAGATCGCTGAAAACGCTGGAATGGAAGGCGGAGTTGTTGTTGAAAAGGTGCGTAATCTCACCGGTTCAAACGGACTCAACGCAGCCACTGGCGAATACGTCGACCTCGTGCAGCTCGGTGTCATCGATGCTGCCAAGGTGACTCGTTCGGCTTTGCAGAACGCCGCATCAATTGCCGCCTTGTTCTTGACCACCGAGTGCGTCATTGCTGACAAGCCCGAATCAGACGACCACTCTGGCCATGGCCACGGTGGCGGCATGGAAGATTTCTAATCTGTCCAGTTCGTCCAATGAAGTGATTGCACAGAACCCCGAGGCAACTCGGGGTTCTGTTGCATTAGTGACCTGTCGCGAAGCCCTGGACATCGACTACGACATGCCGCTCTTGCTTGAGGCCGTTCGGGCTGCGGGCATTGCAGTTGATGAAGTGTGTTGGGACGATGAATCAATTGATTGGTCAACGTACAACCAGGTAGTGATTCGCAGTACCTGGGATTACCACCGTCGTTACGACGAATTCATGCAATGGGTTCGTGCGGTGAGTTCAGTGAGCACCCTGAGTAATTCGCTTGAAGTCATTGCCTGGAATACCGACAAGCATTATCTGGCTGAAGTTGCAGCAGTGGGTTTACCCGTCGTGCCAACATTGTTTATCGAACCTGGTCACGACGACTGGCATGATCAAGTGCGCGACTTACTTGCCCACAGTGATGTCGTTGTGAAGCCGGCAATCAGCGCTGGCAGCAATGACACTGAACGACATGGCAACGTTGATGCTGCTCAACTACACATCGGTGAATTGTTGTCGGCACAACGATCAGTGATGTTGCAACCGTATATGGCTGACGTGGATGTGGAATCCGAAACCGGTTTGGTCTTCATCGACGGCAATTTTTCGCACGCCTTTGCCAAGGGAGCATTGCTGGCGCAAGAGAAAAACATGTCTGGCGGCTTATATGCCGAAGAAGAAATCGGTGTTCGCCAACCCACTGCCGAGCAGTTATTGATTGGTGAAAGAGCAGTGAAGTGGTTGGCATCGCGGTTCGGGAAATTGCTCTACGCCCGGGTTGATTTATTGCCCACCGGTCAGGGTCCGGTCATCATCGAGATTGAGCTCACCGAGCCGTCGCTGTATTTGTTGTTACATCCCGATGCAGCATCTGAATTAGCAAATGCCTTGATCACTCATTCGTGACTATTGATCAAACGTCGCAGTACCAGCAACTTCGAGAATCATTGACGTTCCGGCGAACGACATCAGAATTGGCTTGGCCATGGATCTACCGGTTGTTTCGTAAACATTGATCAGGATCAAATCGCCGAAGATATCGATTGAATCAATCGTTGTGTATAAACCCTGAGGTAGGCGAATTTCGGCGATGCGAGTCGCGCTGATTCGATCAAGCACGACTAAGAGATCGGCTTCGACCCAGGCAAGTCGTTGACCACTTGGATCCACAGTGAATCGACTTGGGCAAACCGAGCAATCGCTATAGGAATCAGCAAGACCTAAGTCATTGGGGTTGGTGGTGTAGCCATCAAGGTTTAAGAAATATGGGCCGGCGTCAGCACTGGCGAAAAACTCACCAACGATGATGCTGCTACCAAAAGTCAAACGTGAGGTGCCACTTTCCCAACCACCGATTAATCCAAACGAAGTTTTTAGTCCGGTGTTGAGATCAAGGGCAAAGAGTTCTTCTTGCGAATCTTCAATTCCAAGGCCGCTATTCATTGAATACAAAACAAATGTTGAACCTGCTTCTGTATACACATCATGCAGATGGAGCCATTCGGTTGCCGGATCCGCGGCACTTTGCACAACAGTGGTTGCGGCCCCTACTCGGTAAATGTTTGTATCGGCCAACTGCCCGTATCCAAGTGAGGAATGTTGTGCGATGTACGATCCGTCGGCTAAACGAAATGCCGTCTCCCACGACTGATCATCAAATCGGGTGGTTATCCCATTTGTTAGATGGTTAATACCAAGGGTGCTCGCAATCGTGATCGGTTGGTTAACGGACGGAGCAACAGTTGTCGTTGTGGACGATGTTGTAGTGGTGTTTTCGATAGTCGTTGGCACCAAGGTCGTGAGAATTTCTGTTGGTTGAGTTGTTGATGGCACCAGCGATGTCGATGATGAAGTTGTGGTTGTGGCGACCGCAGTACTGGAATCATCACCACCTAGGGCAAGAGTCAAAACCAAACCGACGACGAGCATCACCACGAAGGCACCAGTCCCGATCATGATCAATTGACGATTGGGCGGAGTAGATGCTGGGGGAGTCTCTGGAACAGCGGTGGTCTGGGCCCATAGTTCGTTGGGGTCGATGCCGTCGTTGCTCATACGCTTGACCGTAGCCTTTCAGGTAATGACCCGTAAACGCACTGACAAACTTTTGGTCGTCAAGATTGATTCTGAGTCGTCACGTCGCGTGCCAGATGACCTGGTCGTTGAGGAGCCGATGTCAATCCGTCTCGATGGCCACTTAGCCGCCACGACGATGCGCACTCCTGGGCACGATTACGAATTAGCAGTCGGCTTTTGTTTTAACGAAGGACTTTTGGCCGGCGCCCCCGTGCAAGGAGTGCGATATTGCGCTGATGGGTCAGCAGTCGAAAGCAAGTTCAACGTGGTCACTGTTGAGACGGGAAATCGAGCACCGGTGCCGACCCCACGTTTAGGCACAACAACTTCGAGTTGCGGTGTGTGCGGCAGTGAGTCAATCGATGCATTAGTTGAACGGCTGTCGCCCTTGCCGAGCGATCAATTGGCAACGATTCCTACATCACTGGTTTTGACGATCGCAGAGCTCGTGCGCCCAGGTCAGATTCTTTTTGAGCAGACGGGTGCTGTGCACGCCGCCGCCGCTTTTGACATCTCGGGAAATGTGCTTGTGATTCGAGAGGATGTTGGCCGCCACAATGCTGTTGACAAGGTGGTGGGGCGATTGTTGTTGGACCACTTATTACCCGCGAATGGTCTCGGACTTTTTGTCTCAAGTCGTGCCAGTTTTGAGATGGTGCAGAAGGCTTGGGCGGCTGGTTTTGGCACTTTGGTGTCGGTTGGGGCCCCGACTTCGCTAGCGGTCCAAACCGCCAAAACTGCAGGAATATCTCTTTTTGGCTTTGTGAGAGAAGGCTCAGCCGTTCGCTATAGCCCTGCATGAGTTCGCAGGTAGGGTTTTAGTTATGAGCGAAGATGCATCAGTCGTAGGTCCTGCCGAAGACGGAACGATCAGTCCAAGTGTTGGTCTTTCAGTCATCCATCTTTTTGCCAAACCAACTTTGGTGTACGAGGCGGACGAATTCATCGCAGCAGTAAAAGAGGCAGAGGCTCAAGGTGTACAAGTTGTGTGTATCTCGATGCTCGGGCACAAGGCCGACGTGGCAATCATGGCGCTCACGAAAGATTGGCGTTTGCTGCGCAAATTCCAAACTGCGCTTCAGCACGCTGGTCTTGACATCATTGACAGTTATGTTTCAATGACCGAAGTTAGTGAATACGCCGTCGGTATGCCCGAGGCGATGTTGACCCCTCGGCTGTATCCGCAGCTTCCACCCGAAGGCAAGTTGGCGTGGTGTTTCTACCCGATGAGCAAGAGCCGCGTGAAAGACGCGAACTGGTTCACTTTGCCGTATGACCGTCGCAAAGAATTGATGCACGAACATGGCACAAGTGGCCGCAAGTTTGCTGGTCGAGTGATTCAGATCGTGACCGGCTCAACCGGAGTCGACGATTTCGAATGGGGAGTAACCTTGTTTGCAAATCGCCCCGATGATCTCAAGGAAGTTGTTTACACAATGCGCTTCGACGAGGCATCTGCGGTATATGCCGAGTTCGGAACCTTTTATGCGGGTACCGTCACCGACGTCAGTGAACTCGCCCAACTGATCTAGCGTCAGCTTTATGGCGAAGCGATCATAATAATTCGCTCTTTAAACTCACTTCGACCTTGGTCATTAAATCCGAAGGTCACGAATTGTGCACGTGAAGGATCGCCATTTGGGTCAAGTTCAAGTAGACCAGTCACTCCGTTGTAGTCGATATTGAGCGACTGTTGCAGTAAAGCCAAACAATCTTCAAAGGTATTGCAGCCTGAGCCACCACGGCTCACCTCTGGTACCCGAGCCATGAATTTTTCGGCAAAATCTGATTCGCTGGAAATTGCGGCGAGTGCCAGCAAGTTGATGCAGTCGGTGATCGCAGTAGAAAAAGCGGGGAGAGAAATATCGGTCATTGAATCGGCGCCAGCAAATGCGTCAACAGCAATACCCACTAGCCCGCGCCGAATATCTGAATCGAGATTGGTGTTGCTACTGAGATCAACGGGCGCGAGAGCGTCATTGACGATGATCTTGTTGAGTGATTGGGTATCAAGCAAGCTGTTCAACAGTCGGCCACCGCTCTCGCTATCTCCGATGAGTGTGATGACCCGATTGGGATCGGCGGTGAGTTGCTCGGCAATCGGAGCGAAGTCGGCAGTGGTGGTTTCGTAGGCAACTTCAGTGATGATGCTGATTCCTTGCACCGACAATGATCGTCGAACTTCGGCCACGAACGAGCGCCCAAAGGGATCGTCAGGGTAAGCGATGCTGGTCTCAACTACTCCGGTTTGTTCGATCACTAGGGCGATTGCCTCGCTGGCCAAAATATCTGATGGTGTGGTGCGAACGAATAGGCCATTGTCTGGAAACGAAGCGAGAGCAATTGCGGTCGCGGTTGGCGAGCACGAACCAATCTTGTTTTCAACCAATCGGGGAAGAACCGACAGGGCAATTGGTGATGACATGAGCCCCACCAGCGCATCAATTCGAAATTCACTGATGAAGTCATCAATGGCGGCAAGCGCCGTTGCCGACTCGTTACCTTCATCGAGGATAACGAATTCAATATCTCGTCCGAGAAAGCCACCGTTGTCGTTCACCACATTGATTGCCTCAGTCACAACCTCGATGAGTGGCTCACCTAATTCGGCTCCGGGACCAGATTGCGGAAGTAACAGTCCAAGCCGCAAAACTCCGTCTGAAATTTGCGGGGCGACGGTGGTGGAAACCTGTGGAGTGCTATCAGGCGTTGCATCTGAATCAGACTGCGAGCATGCGGTGATGCTGCCCAAAATTCCTAATGTCAGCACTATCGCGACAATGGGTCGACGGCGTGCGTTCATGAACTTCACTCTACGAGAAGCAGAACTAACAGTTCAGGTTGTTGGCGGATTCATGGGTGGGGGAGATGGAAGTGGTCGCTCGGACTCAAGCTGTTGTTGCTCAGCAATGAGTTCAGCCTCGAAGCGATCAAGGGTTTCAAGCGCCATCGCCGATGCCAATTCGATACGAAATTGGACTTCGGTCGCAGGGCCTTCGCCGTATCCGATGCCGGTTGGCTGGCTACCTGTGGTCATCGCGAAAATGGTGATGCCACCTGGTAGGTGTGAGCAGTTCATCATTTTGTCAAAGCGCCATTCACGCGTTCGTTTGGTTCCAGCAAACATCACGCGTTGATTAGTGACGAGAGCGTTACCTCGATCGGTGGCATCAATTGATTCTTTACCTTGCGTGATCTTGCCACCGGTTTTACCGGCATTGAGTCGAACTCGACCAAAGATTGGGAACGAGACCCCGCCGTAACCACCGCTGTATTTAGTTGGTTCGCGAACATTTTCGATATAGGCCGAGTTTGCGAGATAAGCGACCGGGAATTCGTCTTTCTTCAGCATGAATCCATAGTCGTCATTGTCGGTGAACTGTTCGGCGGTTTTGCCAGTGCGACAATCACGGACAATTTCGAGCATCGTGTTCAGGGCGTCAAAGTCTTTTTGCCACTGTTGCACCTGTGTCTGCAGTTGGAGCGTTTGCTTCGCGGCGGCCTGAGCGGCCTTCCGCTGTTTACGTGCTTCAAAGAATCCCATGGGCTCACCATATAGAAGGGCTGTGGCATCTCGGGGAAGATTGCTCAATTGACAGGGACAAATATCCCGATCCAGCCAAACCTTGAGTGTTGGCGTGACATGGCTTAGACGTTCTTGAGTAGTTGTGGGCAGAGGTTGTGCCGACAACGTTGGCGCCAGTTTGAAGCCAGATGAGCGATCCGACTAAAAGCCTGATTACATAACGCAGGTGGATCAGTATTCAACCCGACTTCTCGAGACCTCTGCCCGAGTCGTACCTCAGTGGGTTGAACGCCTGATTCAAAAACATTGCGATGAACTCATGATCTCCGATCTAAAGGTTGGAGATCATGTCTCTTCGGTGGTGGCACGGGTCGGCAATGAAGTGCATACCAAGCTGCGCGATTTGTTGTTATTAGATGTCTTGGAGCAACGCACTAATCCTTTGGCAATTTTTCGTCAGGCAACGAGACCGATTAGCGATCTTTTGAAAACAGCGGGTTGCGCGCCAGTCGTACGGGATGAATTTGATGAGCGCTCATTTCCTGATGACATCTTTGGACTCAGCCCGGCTACGTGGGTTGATATTGACGAGACGATGGTCGAGCCAGGTATCGAGTGGGGCGCATGGAAAGCAGCCACCATCATGATGCGGAAGAAGAAGCAGTAAGAACCGGCCTTGAAATAGTTGTTCCGACGATTTTTCGGTCAGACTGTACACATGGAAGGTCGCCAGCAAGTACTCGCCGACACCAAATTGCGCGGGGTGAAGTTGACCCATGCCTTATGTCAGGCGACTGACGATTGGTTGAGAACCATATGGGCTGATGCGTGCGAGTCCGTCAAAGTTTCGAAGCGAGTCGCTCTTGTCGCTGTCGGTGGATATGGGCGAGGAGAACTGGCTCCGTTCAGCGACCTTGATCTGATGCTCGTACATGATGGGGCCAAAAATATTGATGACCTCGCGTCAAAAATCTGGTATCCAATTTGGGACTCTGGAACAAAACTTGGTCACTCGGTTTGCACTGTGAAACAAGCCGTTGAACTGGCAAAGTCTGAACTAGATGCGGCAACTGCATTGTTGAGCGTTCGCGTGTTGGCAGGTGACGAGTCGCTCGCACAAGAGTTGAGTGTTGAGGGAATCAAAACTTGGAAAGCAAGCGCTTCCTTGCGACTGCCACAACTGATGCAACGAGTGCGTGATCGGCAAGATGAAAATGGTGAAGTTGCTTTCTTACTTGAACCTAATCTCAAAGAGGGATATGGCGGTCTTCGCGACATTCATGCTTTGATGTGGGCCGAAGCAGCGGGAGTTGAAATAACGCGCTCCGATCGTGATGCACTGAACGCTGGCCGCGATGTATTGATGGCTGTTCGAGTAGCGCTACATCGCCACGTGGGGCGAGCCGTAGAAGTGATGCATCTTGAAGATCAGGATTCGGTCGCAACTTTGTGCGGGTATCGCAATGCCGATGCCTTAGTTGCCGCACTTTCAAATGCCGGACGGTCAGTGGCCTGGGTGGGTGATGAAGTGTGGGCACGGGTTGCTGCAGCAAGAACCAAACCCGTCAAAGATCAACATCTTGCGCCTGGGGTGATCTTGCATCAAGGTGAAGTCCATTTAGATGAAACCGTTGATCCGTCAACCGATCCCACGCTGTTGCTTCGTGTCGCGGCCTCGGCCGCGCGGCATAAAGCCCGTATTGATCGCCCAACTCTTGATCGTCTTGCTCAATCATGCCCGCCGATGCCGTCACCGTGGCCGGTTGGTGCGATTGATGATTTTGTTGGATTGTTGTTGACGGCTCACGATGCGATTCCGGTTCTTGAAGCACTTGATCAACGTGGCCTATGGGTCAAAGTGTTACCCGAGTGGGCTCCGAATCGCAGCCGACCGCAGCGCAATGCGTATCACCGATTTACAGTTGACCGACACTTGTGGGAGGCAACTGCCAACGCAGCAACATGGGCTGATCGCGTTGCGCGCCCCGACCTACTTGTTTTGGGAGCACTCTTCCACGACATCGGCAAGGGTTATCCCGGTGATCACACCGAAGTTGGCGTCACGATGGTCGAGCGCATCGGACCACGACTTGGTCTGAACGCAGAAGATACTCAAGTGATCTGCAACATGGTGAAGAATCATTTATTGCTACCCGATGTAGCGACGCGCCGCGATTTGGCAGATAGCGCAACGATCATGATGGTCGCCGACGAAGTAAAAACACCCTTGGTTCTTGATCTTTTACACGGTCTCACTGAAGCCGACAGTTTGGCGACAGGGACTGCGGCATGGGGAACATGGAAGGCCGAGTTGGTGAATGATCTGGTGCGACGGGTTCACCTTGTACTGGGTGGTGCCGAAATTGAAGAAGCACAGTGGCGGCTATTTCCAGATGCTGAAGTATTGGAAATGATGGCGGGCGGAGTGGTGACCTTTGGTGTCGCCGATGATTCGGTGACAGTGGTGAGCCCCGACCGTCCCGGAACATTTAGTCGCGTGGCCGGAGTATTGGCCCTGCATGGTTTAGGGGTATTGGGCGCTCAGGCGCACTCTGATGAACAGGGAATGGCCGCATCGCAATTCAGAGTGATTGTTCCGAGTCATGGTCCTATTGAGTGGGCGCCGATTGTTCAAAATCTGACGCGGGCACTTCAAGGTGAATTGGCGATTGAGGCTCGATTATCCGAACGAGCAAAAACCTATCGCCGGAAGCGTCGCTCGGCCGGAGAGTTAGCGGCGCCACGAGTGACATTCTTTGATGAAGCATCATCAAATGCGACGGTGATTGAAGTGCGTGCGCCCGATCAACACGGAATTTTGCACCGAGTGACCAAAGCAATGGCCGAAGTCGGACTAGATATTCGCCATGCAACGGTGCAAACAATTGGCGACGAAGTCGTTGACTCGTTCTATGTGCGAACTGCTCGAGGCGAAAAATTGACCGACAAATTCCATCGTCAAGAAGTTGAACGGGCGATTCTGTTCTCGTTGGCTTCGTAAGAGGTATCTTCTAGTTATGAGCGATGCAACGTCAGCAGATTTCACTCGCGACTTAGTACGTTGGAGCGAAACTCTCGCCGGAATCGCCCGCACCGGAATGGGATTTACGCAAAACTTGTATGAACGCGAACGCTACGAAGAGGTACTTCATGTCGCGGCCGATATTAAGGCTGCAGCAGATGAAGCATTAGAAGTACGCCGCGAACAAGATCACTTTGTCCAAGAGTGGATGGAATCGGTCGGCGAGGGGATCCCAGGGTACGTCACTCCAAAAGTTGCAATTGGTGCAATTGTCGGAAACGACGAGGGTGAAATTCTTCTGATGCAACGTGCCGACTCGGGAATCTGGTTGTACCCAACTGGTTGGGCTGATGTGGGTTATTCGGCCAGTGAAGTGGCGGTCAAAGAAGTGCTGGAAGAAACAGGCATTGAATGTGAGCCAATGCAATTGCTCGGCGTTGTTGATGGTCAGCGAATGGGTTTCAGCCGTTTCGGCATGTATATGTTGCTCTTTCATTGCCGTGCGACTGGCGGAACTTTGCAGGGTCATCCGCTTGAAACGAGCGGGCTCGGCTGGTTTGCGGCAGATGCATTGCCGAGCGCTACCGCCGGAATTGAATGGTGGGGGCAGATGGCATTCAATGCGATCAACGGTGAGCGATCAATCGCAACATTTGATTCGCCACGTTCAGCAGTGTGGCGACAGGGTAACTCAGCAGACTGAATCAGTCGTCGTGTTGACTACGTAAGAACTGTTCGACTTCTTCCATGAGGGCGTCGCTGTCAACTGGCTCATCGGGAAGCGGACCGCTTAGTGGCGGCGCATCGTCCATTCCTTCAAAACGAAGTTGATCAGGCGAGACGCCGTACGACGGCATGTCATCTTCGTCGTAGTCATCTTCGTCATAGTCATCATCGTCATCATCACCGCGGTTTTCGAGACGATCGAGATAACGGGCCATTGATGGATCGGTGCTGATGAGATCGTCAATTTGCTCTTCGTAGAGTTCGGCCTGTGCATCAAGCATCATTGTGGGTGCATCGCAGCCAACAATTTCGGCAAGGCGTTCGATGAGCGCAGAAGCGGCTTTCGGCGAGGGGATTTGGGCCGCGTACGCTGGCACCGCGGCCCACAAAGACGCAGCAGAAAAACCGGCAGAGTGGGCAGCATCATTGAGTACGCCAACAATTCCGGTGGGGCCTTCGTAGCGACTGCGCTGCAAATCGTGAGCATCAATCATTGTTTGATCAGTAGCCGTTCCGAGCACTTGGGTTTCGTGGCGGTGTGGAACATCGGCCAAAAGCGCACCGAGAGAAATAAAAGTTGATGCGTTGTATTCGCGGGCGACGCCAACAATCTGTTCACTAAAGAGTTTCCAACGTAACGCTGGCTCGGGACCAAGGACAAGAATCAGATCAACATCACCACTGGTGACGCTCCAAAGACTGACGGTCGGCCACACAATATGCCGAGTCGAGTCGGTCTTGAGCCGCACATGCGGGCGGATAGTTGCGAAGTCAGTGAATTCTTCGGGATTGATTTCGGCAAGAGGCGCCGCTCCCAAATTTTCAACAAGATGTTTGACGGCTGTGCTGGCAGCATCGGCGGCGTCGTTCCAGCCGGTGAAGGCGGCGATGACATGGGGTCGACGCAATTCAGGTCGATGGATCCAACGGACGTGCTCGAGATCAGCCATTGACTGTAACGATACCGCCCAAAACGGGCTCCGAAATCAGTTCACCCACATCACTTTGGCGTGTCTCTACGGTTGTATTTACAGAATCGGGCGGATAATGAACTGTCCAAATCCGCCGTCGCCAGTGACCTCGTCGACGAGATTGCTGTCGTATACCTCGTTCGGACCCTGCATGAGGTCGTACTCGGTGGCACCAACTGGAGTTGTTACCAAAGTCCAGGCTTGGCGTTTGTAAGTCAAGTTCTGCGGATGAAGACGATGAGCCTCTTTCCACCACTGCACCGCGGCATCTGAATTGTTTTGGCGGTGAAAGTACTCACCAAGTTCGAAACATGCAGTTGCTCGCGCTTCATTGTCGGAGCGCGGCTGACTTCGGGCGATGACTTCGTCGGGAGTGAGGGCAAACTGCGATGACGATCCATTGCGAACCCAATCTAAAATTGCTTCGCGGTAGGCCTCGGCGTCATCGGGAATCGCTTTGACTGCGTGCATCATTTTGTTGAGTTGTTCAGGAAGACCTTCGGGAATTTCCATATCACGTAATGGACTACGTTCAATTGATGCACCTTCGGCTGGCCGAACCAACACTCCGTCTTCGTCAATCCATGCCGCCATCGGAATATTTGTAAATCCGAATAATGAATTCGTGATATGCAACGTGTCAACCAAACTTGGATGCGTTGGATTGACGAGGTCATTCCAAGGCTTCGCTAATGCTGGATCAATATCAAGTGCAACGGTGACAACAGTTGCTCCGAGGCTTTCGATTTCATTGTGAAGTGCTTGCCACCCGGGCAAGCTAGAGCGGCAGCCTCAATAACTAGACCAGGCAACCAGAATGACTTTCTTGCCACGCAATGATGACAACTTGAATGAATCGCCGTTGAATGTTTTCAACTCGGGGTCGGCGGCAACTGCGGTGCTGAGCGACTTACCGGAGAGAGTTGCTGAGCCAAGTGCCCAGACTCCGTGATCGGTGTCGTGGACAAGTGGCATACCCAATCTTTGTGCGGCGATTGCAACGTCAATCATGCCGTCGGGAGACAATGCGCCTGGTGCTGGAACACATACTTCGCCGCGACACAGCCCTTCTGGCTTTGGTTGCCAGTCGGTTGCGCGTGCGAACTCGTCGGCGGTGGCGCGTAGTTCAGTCAAGATCATGTCGTCAGTATGTCACTCAAGCCGCGCGAAAGTGTGGTTGGGGGCTCTCTCTAGCCGAGACTACGAACTTTGAGGGCATGGGCCTTTTCGTGGAATTTGGCCCGAATGAGATCTTCATCAACCCCGAGCACGCGCCCGTTTTCCATGATGAACTGGCCATTCACGATGGTGTGGCGCACATCGTCGGCGCGGGTTGAATAGACGAGCGCAGACATCGGGTCATAAACCGGCTGCGCATGAGCGGTATCAAGGTTGACCACGATGACATCGGCCTTGGCGCCAACTTCAAGTCGACCAGTATCTGGACGGTTCATGGCGAGAGCACCTTGATACGTCGACATTTCGAGGAGTTCGTTGATCTTTAGGAATTCAACATCGCCGGTGTTGGTCTTGTGAATGAGCCCAGCGAATTTCATTTCTTGGAACATGTCACTGGCGTTATGGCTTGCTGGTCCATCGGTTGCCAGACCGACAGTGATGCCGGCTTCGCGAACTTGGCGAAGGGGCATCGTGCCCGAACCTAACTTCGCGTTACAAACGGGGCAGTGGCCAATCTTTGTGCCGGTTTCGGCCAACAACTGAATGTCTGTCGCATCGAGTTGCGAACAATGTCCGGCGGTGACATCTGGACCGAGAAAACCAAGCGAGTGCAACCACTGCACTGGGCGCAGACCATAGTTGTCTAGGCAGTAATTCACCTCCTGCATACCTTCGGATAAATGAGTGTGAATCGGTACTTGGTGTGCGTCAGCAACTTCGCGAACGAGTCGCCACATTTCCTCGCCACATGAATAGACCGCGTGCGGTGACAATGCGATGCGCAAAAGGTCGTCGCGAGTCTTGTGATGTTGAGCGGCAAGATTGCCGAAATTGTTAATGGTCTTCCACGAGTAGTCGGTGATTGATGCGTAGAGGCCGCGATCGGCAAATCCGTATCCGAGTGTTGCGCGCAGGGGGATCTCTTTGAGGGCTTCAATTTGGGGTTCAACTGCGTACGCATCGAAATGCTCGTTGAATGAAGTGATTCCCGATCGTGCCATTTCAACAAGGCCACACAAGCTGGCCCAATAAAGCGTTTCCTCGTCAAAGTTTTGCTTGAGCTTCCACATGGTCTGGAGCCATTCAAAAAGCAGAACGTCTTCAAGAAGTCCGCGCAGCAACAAGTTTGAAGCGATGTGAGTGTGACTGTTGCAGAATCCTGGCATGACCGCACAGTTGCGAGCGTCAATCACTTTCTTGGCGTTAGAAACATCAATGTTTTGTGCTGTTCCCACTGCGCTAATTGCGTTGCCCGTGATGGCAACGACGCCATTGTTGACAACGGGGCGACCCGCCATTGGTAATACTGCGCCGTTAATGATTGCGATATCGATCATCGCAACATTCTTACCGCTTGCAAGTCTTAGCGGCGGCTTGCGGCCTCGGCAAGTTCATGAGGTCCGGAACCGGGGTAACCCTTGAAGTTTTGAACGAACTGTGACCACGGTTGGAGCATGGCGATGAGCAGGTCGAAATTTTCGCCGATTGCGCTGATGACCTGACGCATTTGCTCATCGGTATTGATTTCAACTTGTTCGCGTAGTTGTCGTCCATTGTCGGTGAAAGCGCCTTCAGCAATAAGGCCACGCGATTCAAGACGATCAATGGCGGCGGTGTAGTCATCTTCGCTCCAGGCTCGGGTGCGACTGTACGACTTGAGTGGGAGACCCCAAAAGAGTTCGGTGAGCAAACCAATTTCGGTTGCATCAAGACCAGCAGAAATCCAAGCGGCTGTATGTGAGTCGCCGCGGTATTCACGCAACATGTCGCCAAAGTGCCATACCGCACCAAGATCGGTTTCGGGAATTGATTGGTGTAGGGCACCAGCGAATAGTGGACGACCTTCGGGACGAAGTACTGCAACTGCACGTTCAAGTATTTGACGAGCCTTATTGACCCCACCGGGTTTCGCGCCAAGGATTCGTTCAAGTTGACCAATTGCGCCATTGCGCCGCGCTGCACAAATTGTTGTCGCGTCGGTGATCTGCCAACCAGCCGTGACTGCTGGGACGACGACGAGTGGATTGAAAACTGCGAATGCTGCTGCGACCACTTCACCCGAAACTTGGCCCATCAATGAACCGCGACTCGTGAAGTAGGCGACGCCTTCGGGAAGGGCAACTCCATTCATATCTCCAGGACTTGGTTGGAATCCGAGAGCCACATAGTTGGCATGACATTCGGGCGAAAAGTAGACCTGCCCAATAATTGGTTCAAGTGCGCCACCTAAAGCGCGGGCTTTTGTGGAGAGTTCGCGTGAATCCATGGGCTAACCGTAGAACGAGATCAACCTAGACTCATCACCGTGAGCGTTCAGATCGAAATATGTGAAGTAGTCAATGATGATGTCGTACAGGCATTTGGGATGTTGATCCCACAATTGTCAAAGTCAAACCCACCTCCAAGCCGCACAGAATTAGAAATACTTGTCAAGTCCGAAGCATCAACGCTGTTCTTGGCAAAACTTGATGGTCGCATTGTCGGTTCATTAACTCTCGTGATGTTCCGAATTCCTACTGGCATACGTGCATGGATTGAAGATGTCGTTGTTGATGATTCGGCGCGTGGGCACGGGGCTGGAGAGTCCCTCAATCAAGCCGCACTTGATTTTGCAAAAGCCAACGGCGCCATCACAGTTGATCTGACTTCGCGCCCATCACGCGAGGCCGCGAATCGTTTGTACCAGCGCATGGGTTTCAAACTCCGTGAATCAAATTTGTATCGGTACGAATTGGAATAACGTCGTATTTGGGGCGCGAGTTGGTAGGTGAAGAAGAATTTGGGGTCGCCATTCATCTCAACACTGCCCGACCACCTTTTGGGTGTCAAAACTGAGAATTGACCGATTAAAAGGAGTTGACGAGCACCAAATTCTCTGATGTGACTTGGTAATTTCTCCCTACTCTTGCAAGGATAGACACGTACTCAATCGAGATGGAGAATGCCAGCCATGGGGAATAACAACGACAAGAAACTTTCGTTGGAAGAAGCTCGCGAGAAGTATCGCATTGAACGCGAAAAGCGTCTTCGCGCTGACGGCATCCGTCAGTACAAAGAACTCAAGGGTGACTACGAAGAATTCGATCGTGACCCTTACGTCGAGCCCGGCTTTACCCGTGAAGCGGTCATCGAAGACGTTGATGTGGTCATCGTTGGTGGTGGCTTCGGAGGAATGATTGAAGCAGCCAATTTGACGAAGGCTGGAATTACCAATTTCCGAATCATTGAAAAAGCCGGCGACTTTGGCGGCACGTGGTATTGGAATCGTTATCCCAATGCTGCTTGCGACGTTGAGTCGTATGTGTATTTACCGCTGCTTGAAGATACGGGCTATATGCCCACCGAAAAGTACGCGAAGGCCCCTGAGATTTTCGCCTACTGCCAATTGCTCGGTCGCACTTTTGACTTGTATCGCGGTGCACTTTTCCAGACTGAAGTTGAGGACATGCGCTGGGATGAATCAAGGAAGCGCTGGAATGTCATGACCTCGCGCAGTGACGTTCTCTCGGCAAAGTTCATCGTGATTGCCGGTGGAGTTCTTCACAAGGCCAAGTTGCCAGGAATTCCAGGAATCGAAACGTACGCCGGTCGTGCCTTCCACACCAGTCGCTGGGACTACAGCTACACCGGTGGAAGTTCGCAGACATTGATGGAGAAGTTGGCTGATAAGCGAGTGGGTATTATCGGTACTGGTGCAACGGCAGTTCAGGTTGTCCCAAAACTGGCTGAAGCCGCGAAAGAACTTTTCGTCTTCCAGCGCACCGCTGCATGTGTGGGTGTTCGCAACAACAAACCGACCGATCCAGAATGGTTCAAGTCGCTGAAGCCAGGTTGGCAAGCCGAACGTACTCGCAACTTCACTCAAGCAGTGACGGGTGCGCAGCCCGCTGTCGACATGATCGACGATGAGTGGACCAAGATGAACTGGGTAGATACTCGTAAGTTGCCCGAGAACGACGAAGAGGCCCTCGAGTTAGAGCGAATCGACTTCGAAAACATGGAACGCGTTCGTCAGCGAATCGCCGATGTAATCAAAGATCCGGCAACGGCTGAACTGATGATGCCGTGGTACTCACAAAGTTGTAAGCGCCCGTGTTTCCACGACGAATACCTGCCGGCTTTCAATCGTTCAAATGTTCATCTTGTTGATACCGATGGAAAAGGCGTCAATGAAATCAACGAAAGCGGTGTCATCGTTAATGGTGTCGAGTATCCCGTTGACTTGTTGATCTTTGCGTCAGGCTTTGAAGTGACGACGGGTTATACGCATCGCTTGGGCTTTGATCCAAAAGGGCGCGACGGTGTTTCGTTAAGTGAGGCTTGGGCAGAAGGCCCGGCCACTTTGCACGGTGTCCTGTCAAATGGTTTCCCGAATATGTTCATGATCTCGACGGTGCAAGGCGCGCAAGCAACAAACTTTGTCCACTCAATTACCGAGGCAGCGCAACATGTCGCGTTCTTGATTGAGCAATGCGTGAAGGGTGATATCGCAACGATCGAACCCGAAACTGCGGCACAAGAGAATTGGTTTGAAACTTTGTTTGCGCAACTGTGGGGAATCGCTCGGTACAACGCAACGTGCACGCCGGGTTACCTCAATAGTGAAGGTGGCGGAGACATGCGTTCGGCCAGAGCCATTGCCTGGATGACCAGCGTTTTGGGATTCGCTGAATACGTTGAAAACTGGCGTCAGCAGGGCGACCTTGCTGGCTTGACCCTCACCCCGAACTCATGAAACTTCAGTTTTTAGAAGAACTTGTTGCCAAGGGCTTAGTTCAGTCGCCTATAAATCGTGAACGATCTCTTCCGAAGCACCGCATACAGTCAAATGGCAGCATCAGCGAACTCGTTATTGCCGAGCGCATATCTTCGTTGCCTAACATTGCCTCGCGATTAGGTGGATCTCGCTTTGGTGCCGATGAAAATTGCGATGGTCCCGATTGAAATAAAGGTAAAGATGATGAGCGCCAAGGGTCGCACGGTGCCGTCAAATTGACTTGTCGCGAGATTGCCTAACAGTGCCGCGCCAGCCGTTGACACTGTCGCAATGATTGATGACGCTGTTCCTGCGATGTGAGGAACGGGCATCATGGCCGCGGTATTGCAATTCGGTACTAGCCCTTGGGCGATTGGTATCACGAGGGCGAGCGCAATGAAGAACAACCAAAAGTTCGGGCGGCCGTGGTTAGTAAATGAAACGATGAGCAATAGAACAGAAGTGCCGACCGCAATCAGCGAGCTTTGCCGCACGAGTTTGTTGATGCCCATCCGTTGCACGATGCGCGCATTATTCAGCGAGTTAATTGCGAGCAAAACTGCCAAGGTGCCGAAAATAAGTGGGAACCATGAGCCATATCCGTAGACATCTTCAACAATCACCTCTGAACCAGAGAGGTAAGTTGTCATCACTGCGAAAAGGAAAGTCATCGCAACGATGAAGCTCAATGTGGCGCGATGAGTCATTACTTCACGTCCAGCTTCGCCGACCGCACTCCAGGTGAATGGACGACGCTTATCGACAGCCAAAGTTTCTGGCAGTCGTCGCGACCAAACCATCAAGATGAGTGCGACACCAGCGGGCACCCAAAAGACGATGCGCCATGGTGCGATCTTGATCAAGCCAGCACCAACACTTGGGGCAAGAATTGGGACGAGTAAGAAAACTGCAACCATGCGCGACATCAACTGCGCCATTGCTGTTCCTTCATAGCGATCGCGGATCATGGCGGTGCTCAGCGCGCGTGGTGCTGCGGTTCCAAGACCCCAAATAAATCGCGCGGCAATGACCCAGCCCCACGAAGGAGCCACGCTTGCCAATAATGCACCGACAATAAACAGAGTTAAGCCAGCGAAGAGGGGAGCACGTCGTCCGTAACGATCAGATGCCGGTCCGTACAGCCAAGGCCCAACTGCTAGCCCAAGGAAATAGGAAGTAACGATCCAACTCACTTGGGTGGAGTCGGGCGACATACCGAATTCTTGGCGCATCTCGGGAAATGCCGGGAGCATGAGGTCAATTGATAAGGCGGCACTGGCCATCAGACACGTGAGCAAGATGATGAATTCGCGCCCAGTCGCTACTTTTCGATCCGTAGCCCCATGTCGATTAACGATTCGACGAAGAGGATTTTGCTGGGCTGGCAAAGGCACTGTTGCACGATAGACGACTGGGCCTTGAGGATTTGGGTTGGCATAAGTTGTGCAGTCAGGTGGTGGTGTGTGAGTGACAAAAATTCTTGACAACTTGAATTTTTGTGCTGGTTGCAAGTGTTGAATAAGGCATGCCCGCAATTACCGCCGATACTTTGACTCTTCCTCGTATTTCCGCACCGATCGGAGGTCATTCTCGTCCGGTCATTTCGGTGACAACAGCCCCAAGTGGTCATGAGGGCGAAGGTTTCCCAGTGCGTCGAGCTTTTGCGGGTGTGAGCCGAGAGATTCTTGACCCATTCATTCATATGGATCAAATGGGCGAAGTCAATTACGCCCCGTATGAACCGCGTGGAACCGATTGGCATCCACATCGTGGTTTCGAAACGGTCACGTACATCATGGATGGGATTTTCGTTCATCAAGATTCACACGGCGGCGGCGGAGTGATTGCCGATGGTGCAACTCAATGGATGACCGCTGGTGCCGGAATTTTGCATATTGAAACTCCCCCCGAAAAATTAGTCATCGCTGGAGGCCTGTTTCACGGTGTGCAGTTGTGGGTGAATCTTCCCAGTCACAAAAAAATGATTTCGCCGGCGTATCAAAATCTTGAAGCCGATCTGGTGACGTTGTTGTCGTCACCCGATGGTGGTGCGCTCATTCGTTTGATTGCGGGCGATTTGGGCGAATTTCACGGACCTGGTTCGACGCATACGCCCATTGTTGTTTCACATGTAACCCTTGCAGCCGGTGCGCGCGTTGAGTTGCCTTGGAATCCAGCCTTTAATGCACTGGCTTACGTGCTCGCCGGTTCGGGTTCAGTAAGTGATGAGCGTCGGCCACTTCGTTTGGGACAGTTGGCGGTGTACGGAAGCGGCGACTCAATTTCGCTGCAAGCCGATGACGATTCGTCACTTGACGTCTTATTACTTGGTGGACAACCCATTGGCGAACCAGTTGTCGCCTACGGCCCCTTTGTAATGAATACCGAAAACGAAATTCGTCAAGCATTTGATGACTATCAACAAGGCCGACTCGGAACTGTTCCGGTCGGCGGTATTCGTCCCTATAGGGGCTAACTACTTGATTGAGTCAATGAAGCGCAGGGTTGCTTCAGCGATCTCGCGACGCCATTGATGCACTGTGTCAGGTTTATCGGTACCGACAAGACTGCTTTCAATATTGCGTTGCAGCGTTTTGATGTTTTTTCGCTGAGCTTTCAACATGTCGGAGATGTCAATTCCGCATTCATCAGCCAATACAAGTTTGAGTAACAATTCACTGCGCATATCTCGTAAATGAACGACCGGGGTATTGACCCACGTGCGGAAGATTGCTCGCCCCGGTTTCGTCATCGTGAGAAGTGTTCGATTGCCGCCGGCCAGACCTACTTCTTCACCTGATTCTTCGACGTAGCCATGAATCTGCAGTTGTTCAAGTGCACGATAGGTGAGTGGTCGAGTCAATGACCAGATACGACCAATGTCAGAACCGGGTTTGAGTCGTGCCGCGATCGCAAAACCATGCGATGGCTTTTTGTACAACAAGCCAAGACATGCCCATTCGCCGAGAAGAAGATCATGTGACTCGCGGGCTTGGCGACTCATAACTTTCCTCGGTACTCAGACGTGGATCCGTCCCAAATAACTTTGCCGTGGTCAAGTTCAATGATTCGATCAGCCATTGAAAGTGCGTCGTTTACATCATGAGTCACCAGAATTCGATATCCGGCAAAGCCTGCCAGCACTTCGCGAAACTCGGCACGGACAAGTTGTCGTGTTGTGGTGTCAAGACCAGACATGGGTTCATCAAGCAATAAGACCTTGGGGGCGGTGATTAAGGCCCGCGCAATAGCGACTCGTTGCGCTTGTCCGCCACTGAGTTCGCGTGGATGGCGATCAAGAAGTTCAGCCAGTCCGAATTGATTAATCAACGGTTGGGCCTGATGTGTCGCATCTGTTCGCTTGATCTTGCGAGCGCGCAGTCCGAAAATGATGTTCTCAAGAATCGTCATGGTCTCAAAAAGAAGTCCACCCTGAAAGACAATGCCGACCGGTCGTTGAGTGGGATCTATGAAAACTTCGCTTGTTGCCTCGTCCAATGTTTGGTCGTCAAGGACTAAAGATCCAGAGGTCGCAGGGAGTAAGCCGGCGATGGCATGAAGAAAAGTTGATTTGCCCGATCCATTGGGTCCCATGATCGCCACAACCTCACCTTCGTGAAATGAGATATCAACATTGAGTTCAAAAGACCCACGTGTGAGAGTGAAGCGCGTATCAAATGTCATAGCGCAAGGCCTTGATCAGCGCGGCCCAACCAACGATCTCTGAGCGCTATCAGAATTGAAAAAGCAACCGCGACCATGACGAGAGAAAGAATCAAGGCTGATTCAGGATTTGAATCGAGTGCGGCGTACGTGGCAAGTGGCATGGTCTGCGTCGTGCCCGGCAAGTTGCCGGCAAAAGTGATGGTGGCGCCAAATTCTCCGAGCGCCCGCGCCCATGCGAGCACTAGACCAGCAATGAGACTTGGTTTGATGCTGGGCAGGGTGACCCGACGAAACACATACCACCGCGAACCTCCGAGGGTTCGTGCGACATCTTCAAATCGTGTGTCAAGTTGACGTAAGCCCGCTTCAACTGAGAGGACCAAAAAGGGCAACGCTACAAAGCATTGCGCCATGACGACAGCAGTAGTTGTGAAGGGTAAGCGAATACCGAACCAACTATCGAGGTATTGGCCGAAGAGGCCACGTCGGCCGAATGTATAGAGCAACGCGATACCACCAACGACAGGAGGAAGAACCATTGACAGAGTCATCAAAGCACGAATAAACCGGCGCCCAGGAAAATTCACACGGGCTAAGAGCCATGCGAGTGGAACACCGAAGATGACGCAGAGAATTGCCGTCATTAACGATGTCTTCAATGACAGCCATAAGGCGTCTCGAATTTCTTGCTTCATAACGATGTCGGTGAATTTGCTCCAGGGGGTGCGCCATAACAAACCGATAAATGGCGAAAGTATGAAAGCAACGGCCAACAATGCAATTGCCAAGATTGGCCAAGGAAGTTTTTGGCGATGACGCGGTGATTGTCTCATGGAGTTTGAAAACCATATTGGGTCAGTACCGATTGACCTACAGGAGACAACAAGTAATCAATAAACCTTTGTGCCTCTTTCTTATTTGCAGAATCCTTGATGATGCCTATTGGAAATTCAGCCACGATGTTGAATTCAGTCGGAATTTCGACTCCCTCAACTTGATCAACTGAAGCAATGACCTCAGAGTGGTACACGATTCCGACATCGGCTTCACCACTTGCCACCTTCAGCATGATTCCCTTGACGTTGCTTTCAAGAGAATCGGGGGCGACTGTGACGCTGGCTTTCTCGAATGCTGCAGCGGTGTACCTGCCGATCGGAACTTCAGGATTGGTGGTGACAAAAATCAGATCAGGATGAGTGAGGTCTTGTAGTGATGAGATGTTGAGGGGATTGCCTTTTTCGACAATGATCTCAAGATAACTAGTTGCAAAAATGAACGATTGCGAGTCGAGTAAATCCTGTGACTCAACTTTGTCCATGTTCGTGTTATCTGCCGATGCGAACACATCCGCTGGAGCACCTTCTTGTATAAAGCGTGCCAAATCGGAAGAAGCTCCCAGATTGAACTGCACCTTCACACCTGGATGTTCTTTCTCGTAAGCAAGACCGGCGTAGGTAAATGGGGCGGCAAGAGACGACGCTGCATAGACGTTGAGAGTGGTCTGCTGTTGTGATTCAGACGATGAAGAGCACGCTGCTAAAAAGATCAGCAGAACCAGAGCAACGATGAGCACTCTGCGACCGAACATGGGTCCAAGTTATCTGTGGATTTCCCAATTAGTCAATTATTGACTAATTGCCATTTGTATTTACCGCCCTGAGAAAGTTGCCCTGATCAGGGGTTCAAAAAACTCCAGTGTCTCGCTTTTATACTCGGGGTCAAAGGCCACTTGGTCGTACTTGGCGCAAAACTCTTCGGTGTATTCGTAATGCGGATTGTCGCGGAATGCATCACGAGTGTTGCGGTCAAGGCCAAGGTGATGCCAGAAATAGTAGCCCTGGAAAATGCCGTGGTGTTCGACCATCCAGTGATTTGCTTCGCTGACAAACGGCTTCACAATGGCGGAGGCAATGGCTGGGTGGTTGTATGGCGACAACGTGTCGCCGATGTCATGGATGAGTGCACATGCGATGTACTCATCTTTTTCTCCGCCGCGCATGGCTCGCGTTGCAGTTTGCAGCGAGTGCTCAAGTCGTGACACTGGAAAACCTCCGTCATCACTTGCGAGATGACGCAGTTGTTCAAGGATGCGATCAGGAACAAGAGACTGGGTGTGTTTCATGCATTGCATGATTTCGTCCCACTCGGCTTTGGTTGAATCTTCAAATCGAGTAAACGTAGCTTTGCCGTTCATATGTCTCCCTTGGAATACCTGTCAACAATAACGAACCAACGTGATTCTGGTGCAGAATCGTTGCATAATTCGCAACAAATCTGCACCAGAATCACAGGTTTAGATTTCGATAGCGGTGGTTGGGACGCGCAGCGGAGTTCCTTGGAGAAGCAATGTGACTTGTTCACCGTCTAAACCAAGTTGTTTCATTTGTTCGATGGACCTACGGCCAGTCAGGCTGCGCATGAGCTCAAAACGCGAGACCCCCGAATCAATGAGTTCTTGGGCTCGGCCCGGGGCTTTTCCTTCGACCATATTGAGAAGCCAGCCGAGGGCAATGTTGACTGCCAAAGAATCTTGTGCACCGGCACGTCCAATCGCGTGGCGCAAGTCGTGTTCGTGGGTGACTGCGTCCATCATCATTTGCGAATTAATAGGACTCGGAATGTGGGGCAGTAGAACATCAAATTCGGTCCCCGTTGCGAGAAGTGCGTCGGCGAGTTGGGAAAGTGATTCACCTTCGTGGCGATCAACTTGGGCCTGAGTCCAGGCTTCGGTTGTCACGCCTTCCATTCGACCCGCCAAGATGTCCTCAGGTACTCCGACGATGTGCGAAATCAAACCGCTGACTTCCCAATCTGGGCAAAGCGGAACTGACAAAGACGCTTGCGACTCGGGGATCTCACGAATCAGGCCCACGACTCGTGTACGAAATTCAAGATAAGCCCGTACGACTTCGGCATCAGACTGAAGAAAAGTCATATGGCAGTATACCATCTCGTTTAAAAGTGATATGAACGAGATATGCGTTTACAACTCGCCCTCAACGTTGACAACCTAGAAGAAGCCATTGCCTTCTACACAAAACTCTTTAATACCGAGCCCTTGAAAGTGAAGCCAGGGTATGCAAATTGGGCGATTGTCGATCCGCCGCTGAAGTTGGTCATTTTTGAAAAAGGTGGCGAACGCGGCACGATCAATCATTTAGGAGTCGAGACCGACACGGCTGAAGAGGTGGTTGAAGCAGATCGACGCCTTCGCAATGCCGGTTTGGCAACAACCGGAATCGACGACACCCAATGTTGTTTTGCGGAAAAAACTGAAACTTGGGTTGACGGAGTGGACGGACATAGATGGGAGTTTTACGTCAAGCATTCTGATGTTGAACAGTTCGCCAATCTTTCGCTCGGTCGACAGGAAGAATCAGGCGGCAACGTGTGTTGCCCCTCGTGAAAAATTCGTCCCATACGAAAGTCCAATGACTCATCGTTCTCTTAGTTAGTCTGCGTCGGCATGTGGTCGGCTTTTTTCCTAAGCTTCGGCGTCATCTTCGTTGCCGAATTGGGTGACAAGAGCCAACTGATGGCGATGGCCTTCGCGGCTAGGTACAAACCGTGGCCGGTGTTGCTTGGAATTACCATCGCCACTGCGGTGACGCACGCGATCAGCGTAGGAATCGGTGCGGTGGTTGGCGCGCGTATCCCCACTGACACGATTGCGATCGTCGCCGGCATCGCCTTCTTAGTGTTTGCAGCCTGGACCTGGCGCGGTGATGAGTTAACCGAAGAAGAATCTCAAGCGGCACAAAAGAACACGCGAAACGCAGTAGTCGCAGCCAGCATCGCGTTCTTTCTTGCAGAATTGGGCGACAAGACGATGTTGGCGACCATCACGTTGGCGACCAAAGAAGGTGCATTTGGTACGTGGTTAGGATCAACTCTGGGCATGGTGGCCGCCGATGCATTGGCGATTTTGGTTGGCTATCACTTAGGTTCGCGTCTGCCTGAAAAGACAATTCGTTACGGCGCCTCAATACTTTTTGTCGTCTTCGGAATTCTGTTGATTCTGCAAGGTGTTTAGTTGTTTGTCTAGATGTGAACAATGTTGACGTTTTCTGTGGACAGGCTGTTTCTAAAATCCTTGACGTCACTTGTGATGATGACGACTTCGGCATCCGACAAAGTCGCGATTGCTGCGATGTGACCATCGGCGACTGAAAGAAATGAAAAATCATTGCGAAGTTCGGCTGCTCGGTCGGCGTACTTTGAGTCAAGTACATGATCTTGGTTGACGATGCGGTTCACAAATGATGCTTTCGGCTCTTGACGATTGATCATTGCTTCAACACGTACGGTCGTTGGGACAATGAGAGAAACGCGTGAGCCTTGTTCGAGGTGTTGCCGGTATCGCTCAATGAGAGCCAACAGACGACGGTGTTTCGGATGGGATTGATTACTCAGTGCTTGAATCGCTTCGTTGTCTAAAACAATGATGCTCGCCGGCTTAAGTAAGTCCTTCATGAGCGCGTTTGATAAAAGTTCTGTGCATCGGCCCAGACAAGCACATCCGCTGGGGAGGGATTTTGTTGAACGCTGAGAATGTCTTGAGCGGCTTGGGCGATGACGCGAGGCTGTTGGCGTAAACGATGATTTGTGAGATCTGCTTCAGCTTGCGCGAGTTCTGTCAACGAAGGACGTGAATCTGGATAGTTGGTGTAGTGCTCGTCGAGCGCGCCTCGTATTAATAGTGCCCGCAACTGTTGGCGTAAGCCGTCAACCGTGAGAGTGGTGGTACTTGGCGCCAAGTTCAGTTCGTCGGTTGCGATCATGGCGGCGTTGCGCAAATTGACCGGAATTCGCATTGAAGTGTTCACCGTCTGGGTTTGATCGGCAAGGAGCAATGAAGCGATTTGGTCGAGCGCGGGTGACTGATTCATATTTTAAATGTACCACGCCCATGTGGTACATAAATTTGAAGGGGCGGTTGCGAGTCAACCCAATAGGTCTTCGGCGGCTTGGCGTACTTGCCAGTCTCGATCTTCGAGGGCGGTTTTGAGTGCAGTCTCAACTTCGGGCGAATCAAAGGGTGCCAAAGCCAGCACTGCACGTCGGCGGATTGCGGGTTTGTCTTGGCACGCACTCAAGATGGCGGGAAGGCCTGACTCGTCACCGATTGCCCCGAGGGCCGCGACCGCGGCTTCGCGGACTAACGCATCATCGTAATGAAGGACGAGTCGGGTTAATTCGTTGATGATTTCGGGACGCGCGCTTTCATGTTCGCCACACGCCCAGGCCGCCATTTCAACGACCTGATGATCGGCATCTTGAAGCGATGGGACTAAATCAAAGTCAGGAAATAACGCTGCAAGTTCAGCCACGCGAATGCGCACCCGTGAATCAACATCCCGCGAAAAAGTCTGGAGAACTTCAACAGTTAGTTGATCAATGCGTGCCATTGCACCAAGCGCGGTTTCACGAATAGAACCATGTTCGTGCATGAGTGACTTGGTGATGAGATCGACATCTCCGCTATGCCCAGCGATAACAATCGCTCGACGAAGTTCGGCGACATCGGGACTGTCAGTAGCGCTCACAGTCGTGAAATGACATTCGTAACGATGAACGACAAAGCGGTGGCGATCACAATGGCCGCCACAATTCCGCCAACTAAGGCAATTGCTCCAAGACCCGTGGCATCGAGAACCTTTCGCGCGATCGTTTCGGAGAGATCAGGTGCAGCGGTGTTCAAGGGGTTTGATTCAGCTAAAAGTCGTTGATCAGGCTGTCGAGACTGCTGACCGGCGCGTGGCGGATGCGGAAAATTTTTGGCAGGCTTGCGCCACCCGATGACAAGAAGTGCCAACATGGCTAAGCCGGCAATGATGCCGAGGCGGGTGGAGATTTCAGTGAGTGACACGCAGACAGAAAAGGTAGTCGCCCAACGGGTGGTTCCACCGTCGTTACGCGCTCAAGTTGTCGCCATCCCGTTTGTGACCATCGCGTTTATCTTGATCGTGACCGTTCTTGTTGCCATGGTCTGGCCCATGCAAAGGTACGAAACAGCGCCGGGACGGGCTGAATTCGTGGGATCGCGGCTGAGCGTTGCGGGTGACCAAGTGGTGGTGTATCCGCCTGAGCGGGGAGTCCGTTTTGTCACGGCATTAGGAACTGAACTGAACCCGCTACAAGCATTTATGGGCTGGATTGACCCATTTGTCAACGTCCTCACCTGTGAAGAGCGTTTTGGCGACTGCAATCCCACGCAAAGTCGACAAGTTCAACTCGGAGCCATGGCCAATGCCAAGGAGATCGCGGCCTATGTGGCTTTGTCCTACCTTGGTTTTGACACAACTTTTCAAGAAGGCCCTGCTCAAGTGGCAGGTTTTGACCCCTCAGTGTGTCCAGAAGATGCTCCCCCGCAACGGGCGTGCCAGGTTCTTGCGGTAGGAGATGTGATCACTTCAATTGACGTTGGGGACGGTCCGATCGAGGTTGATGTCATATCAAAGTTGTCCGAGGCCCTCAAAAATGCTCAAGCAGGCGATATTGCCACCCTTGAGGTGACCCCGCTGACTAACAACGGACCAGGTATACCCACGAATATTGAAGTTGAATTGATTCAGAGTCCTGACGATGCCTCCCGAACGCTGATTGGCTTCAGCGCTCGAGATACGAGAACTGTGCAATTACCCTTCACCGTCAATTTTGATACTGATGACATTGGTGGCCCCTCGGCGGGCTTGTCGTTCACCGTGGCCCTGATTGACAGTTTGACGAAAGGCGAACTCATTCCGTCACAAGGAGTGGCAGTGACGGGGACGATTCAAGACGATGGATCGGTGGGAGCCATAGGTGCGTTGGTGCAAAAATCGATTGCGGTCAAAAAATCTGGCGCCAAAATATTCTTGGTTCCAACTGCGCAAGGCCCCGATGACATTGCTGCTGCTCAAGCCGCAGTGGGCGATGCGGTTAAAATCGTGCCGGTCGCAACCCTGGGAGCGGCCTTAGAGGCGCTTGTGAATTTCGGCGGGGAGCCCGCCGTCTCACCAGTCAAGCAGGGGTGAAGTGACAAGCATTTTGGGTAAAACCCCTGATTGCCACCCTTTATCCACAGATATTTCGTACTCTTTGCTGAATGGCTATCTCTTTTTCGCGACCCGACCCCTCGTCGCCGACCGCCGTCGCTGGCGCCACCTTTCCCTCGTCTCGCCGTGGCTTTGACCAGAACGAAGTTCGCGACTTTTTGCGGATGGTTTCGGCTGAACTATCGCGGCAGCAAGAACGCATCACTTTTCTGGAGCGCGAACTACTGAATTCTCAGCAAGCCCTACCGACACCGCCGGTCGAACTGAATGAAGAAACGATCACCGAACTTCTGGGCGAAGAAACTGCCCGCATTGTTCAGGCTGCTCGCGAAGCAGCGAGCAAGATCAAGGTTCGGTCAGAAGAAACCGCAACGCGCCTGGTGCGCGAAGCCACCGATGAGGCCGCTCGAATTCGGGAAGATGCCGAACTTGAAGCAGCACGTGTTCGACAAGATGCCACGTCAGATGCTGAAGCCGAGATTTTGATGGCCAAACAACAGGGTCGCGACATGGTAAATGAAGCACGCGCTTATCGCGAACGTGTCTTGGCCGATGTTGCACGCCGTCGTGAATTGGCACGCGAGCAAATTGAAGATTTGATGCACGGTCGTGACCGTATTGTGCAGGTATTTGATCGTGCGCGCATCGCAACTGAAGATGTGTTGCGCGAACTTGATGATGTCGCTGAAGAACCAAGCGAATTTGTGAATCTCGCCCCGACAACTGGTCCAATTCCTATCATTGTTCAGGCCGATGAAATTGAAGCCCGTGAAGCGGTACGCCCCGTAATTTCATCAGCGCCGGCCTTTGCCCCGTACGATCAGGACGAAGATGTTGCGGTGATGGCCGCCGAAGTGGTGATTGATCGCTCTGCATTGATTGAAGATGTTGTCGAAACTAAAGACATAGTGACCGAACAAATCATTGTTGAAGAAGAAGTTGTTGATGTTGCAGCAGTTGCTGATGTTTTGGTCATTGAAGATGAAGTCCCCATCGCACCAGTCGTTGAATTGGTAGTTGAGGCTCCTGTTTCAAATGTTGTACCGCTATTTGCTCGTCAAGAAACACCAGTAGTCGTCGAAAATGCTGTTGATATTGATAGTGAACGAGACGATGACGAGGATGATGCGAATGACCCTCCGCTTGTCATCGTTGAACAAAAGGCCAAGGTAGTTGTACCGCCAGCCGATGACATCTTTGCCAAGTTGCGCCGTTCTGGCGCCGAGTCGGTTGCCAAAGAAGTCGCAACGACCCAAGTGAAAAAGACTGAGCCGAAAAAGAAGGCAGTCGACAATGTTGTTGAATCGATCGTAGAAACCGTTGTGGTACCAGAAGTTGAAGAGGTTGCGGTTGCAACTCCGTTTGAACTGCGAGATGCTGCTTTGGCTCCCGTGATTGCGGCAATGTCGCGCAAGTTGAAGCGAGTTCTTGCTGATGAACAAAATGAGGTTCTCGATATTTTGCGTGGGAAACTTTCGGTGAAAACGCTTGACGCAATTGTTGGTCCCAAAGCCGATCATTCAGCGCGCATGATTGAAGCGCTTGAGGCCTCATTGAAAGCGGGGGCTTTGGCTGGCGCGAAGTCTTTGTCTGATGCTTCTGATAAAGAACTTCAGAAAATGGTCGCTACTCAAATCGCAGCAATCAACGAATACCTCATCGCTACGGTGGTCGTGCCTTTGCGTGAACGTTTAAGTCGCAGCATTTCACAAGCATCGGGTGACAACGCCGAACTCACTTCGCTTGTTCGTGTGGTTTATCGCGAGTGGAAGAATCAGCATGTTGACACTCAGGTTGACAATATTGCACAGACTTCGTTTGGGCGCGGTGCCTTTGCTGCGCTGACCCCTGGTACGAAAGTTTGCTGGAAGGTCGATCCGGATGGTCCGGCCTGTGCGGACGCGGAAGATAACTCGCTTGCGGGATTTGTGAGCGCTGGTGAGGCTTTCCCCACTGGGCACACTCATGCGCCAGCGCATGCTGGTTGCCGCTGTGCACTTGCCCGTTAACACAACTAGTCTCAGTGTGTGAAACCTTCTTCGGACCTGCCCCGTAGCCCGCGACGACCCAGAAACTCCAATCGTCCCGCCTGGGTATCGAAGGGTCGAATCGCCCTCTTTGTTGCTGCTGCGCTGATTCTGATTCTGTTTTTGTCGGCTCGAACACTGGCGAACTTCTATGTTGACTTGTTGTGGTTCCGCTCGGTTGAACGAGGAAACGTTTTTTGGACCAGCCTTCGGTCCAAGGTTTTCCTCGGTGCGGTTTTCAGCGTCGCATTTGCGATTGTCTCGTTTATTAGCTTGACATTGGCCGAGCGATTGTCGCCGAAGGAACTTCCAAGTGGACCCGAACGCGAAGTAGTTGAGCGATTCAAAATGATCGTCGGCCGAAGGACGCGTTTATTGCGTATCGCCGTTTCAGTTTTGTTTGGTTTGTTAGTTGGTCTGCCAGCAATGGCCCAGTGGCAAGACTGGTTGCTATTCAAAAATTCGCAATCGTTCGGAACGAGTGACCCACTATTTGGAGTAGATGCAGGGTTCTACGTTTTCCGACTCCCGTTCTTGACCTTCTTAGTTGATTGGGCATTTGCTGCGGTAGTGATGATCACCCTTCTGACTGTGGTGATGCATTTCTTGAACGGATCGATTCGTGTACAAACAGCAGGCGATCGAATTTCTAAAGGTGCGCGCATTCACCTGAGTGTTTTGTTTGCGATTCTTGCGCTGGTAAAGGCAGCCGATTATTGGCTGCAGCGTTTTGAATTAACAGTTTCCAGTCGAGGTGTCGTGCAGGGCGCGACATACACAGATGTCAATGCTCAACTTCCTGCGATCAATTTGTTGATTTTGGTGAGCTTGCTGGTTGCCGCTCTTTTCCTGGCCGGAATTCGATTTGGTGGTTGGCGACTACCTCTTTTATCAATGGCTTTGTGGGCAGTTGTGGCGATCGTTGCCGGCATGGTCTATCCAGCGGTCATTCAACGTTTTGTCGTGCAACCAAACGTGACGACTCGCGAGTCTGATTACATCGGACGCAATATCACAGCAACACGTGCGGCGATGGGCATAGATAAAGTTGAAACAATCTCGCTTGAGTCTGGCTTTGTCTCTGATGCTGAGGTAGCCCAAGAAACTGCACCGTTGGCTGACGCGCGGTTGCTTGATGTGTCTGAGATGAAAGATCGTTACTCGCTTGACCAAGGGCTTTTTGCGTTCTACTCAATTAATGATCTAGACGTCGATCGATATGAAGTAAATGGCCGGACACAACAAACCATGGTCGCGGCGCGCGAACTTAACCCGGACGGTATTCCTAATAAAACCTGGGTCTCAAAGCATCTGATTTACACCCATGGTTGTGGTGTGGTGGCAGCAAGTGCATCGCAGATCACTTCTGATGGTCGCCCGATTTATCAAGAAATCGCTACCGATAAGCCCCAGTTGTATGTTGGTACCCAGCAGCCTGGTTACGCGATCGTCAATACCAAGCAGGTTGAACAAGCGTGCCCGAACACCGAAGCAAAGTCTTACGATGGCTCTGGCGGAATCACCCTTGATACGGCTGCCAAGAAGCTGGCCTTTGCCATTCATTTCGGTGAGTTCAACTTATTTGGTTCAAGTTTGATTACCGACGAATCACGTCTCATTGATGTTCGTGATGTCAAAGATCGTGTATCAAAGGTGGCTCCTTTCTTGCACCTTGATGCGGATCCATACCCAGTTGTTGATGGTGGCAAAGTACTTTGGGTGATCGATGCATTCACGACAACATCGCGCTACCCCTACGCCCAACAAGCGAATACCGACAACCTCACTGCGGGTTCTGGGTTGAAGCACAACTTCAATTACGTCCGCAACAGTGTGAAGGCAGTCGTCAATGCCTATGACGGTTCGGTGGTGTTGTATGCCGTTGATCCGACTGACCCCGTTTTGGTGGCTTGGTCTAAAGCATTCCCTGGACTCTTCACTTCTGCCGATCAAGTGCCAGCTAGTTTGCGGACTCACTTCCGTTATCCCGAAGATTTGTTCAGGGTGCAAACCAATCTTTACGGTCGCTATCAGTTCACTGAGGTCGACGCATTCTTTAGTCGTGATTCGGCATGGAGCGTGGCGCAAGCTGCACAACGTGAGCCCGAAGTTGGAGTTTCCTCTGTGGGTGATGTCACAATAGGTGCCGGCGCAACTTCGCAGGCCGACACGGGCAATGTCGCCGACGCGAATGTTGCACGTTTTGAGCCCTATTACACGCTGTTCCATAATCCCGACTCAGTGGGCTCGACAGCCGCTCCGATTTTTTCTTTGATCCGCCCGTTTGTTCCGTTCTCGTCTGACGACACTCGAAAAGAATTGCGTGCGTTTATGGTGGTGTCGAGCGATCCCGAAACCTACGGACAATTGAAGGTCTACAAGTATGAGGGATCTTTGCCGGCTGGACCCGCAACGGTTTCAGCAGAGCTCAGCAGTAATCCCAACATCTCGCCAGTGATCACTCTTCTTGACCAGCGTGGTTCGCGAGTCATTCTTGGTCAGTTGCAAGTTATTCCCGTTGGGAAAGGCCTGATTTGGGTGCAGCCGTTGTATGTGCGTCCTGATGACTCTGGATCAAAACAAGTTTTCGTACGTCGAGTTTTGGCGTGGTATAACGGCGAATCAGTGATCGGTGACACATTGTCTGAGGCAATTAATCGTCTGTTCCCGAGAGCCAATGTGGACCTTGGTGAAGTTGTTGGTGATTCAGGCAGTTCAGAAACTGATGCTGGAACCGATACCGGATCCGATACTGGCACCGATACCGGAACGGATACTGGCACCGGAACTGATACTGGCTCTACGTCTACAGACCCAGCCACATTGCTCGAAGAGGCTCAGATATTGTTCGACGAAGCAGACGCGGCATTGCGTGATGGTGATCTTGGCACGTATCAGAGCAAAGTTGACGAGGCCCAAGACCTCATCGCTCAGGCTTTGGCGCAACTTGGTAGTTGAGTTGATTAGCGTTTTTTGTTGATCAACTCGGCAACTTCGGCCAAGTCTTGGCGGAAGGCAATCTGATAGCGAGCTTGTTCGTTGGCTAAACGTACTTGGTCGGCATTAGCCGTATCGGCGCGTTCACCTAAAGCATCAATGTCGCTGGAGAGTTCGCCCAACTGATGCGTGACTTCGGTTCCCACTTGAGTCACGCGCGCATTCAGGCTGATGATCTTGCCATCAACTTCTTCAAGTCGACGGGATTGTTCAGAGTCGACTGCATTGATGGACGCTAATTCGGCACGTAGTTGAGCAAGTTGCTCGCGTAGTTCGGCAACTTCAGCCGGATCTACCAGCGGAGTTTTTGGTGTGCGCTTGAATAGTCCCATGCCTGATCTACCGTACTTCTCTCGTGAGTTGTATCAGGTGATTTTCTACCTGATTGGGGATGCAATTGTGAACACGGATCATGCTCTGTTGTTATTACAAATACCACCTACTATCGAGTCATGAAATGCATCGCAGTTGTGATGGCTATGGCGTCAGAGGCCTCGCCAATATTGACTCAACTTGGTGCTCAAGCGATTCCGGCTGTTCCTTTAATGCCATTCAAATTTTTTGAGGCGAATCGCAACGGTTGCCGAGTGATCATTTCAGTTAACGGACGCGACCGCAGACACGGTGTTGATTCGATCGGGACCGAGGCGGCTGCGCTCAACACATATTTTGTCGCCGACCGCTACAACCCCGACCTCTTGATTACCGCTGGAACTGCTGGTGGTTGGATGCATCAAGGTTCAGAGATCGGTGATGTGTACGTGAGTGATCAGAAGTTTGTGCACCACGACCGGCGCATTTCAATACCAGGACTTCACGAATATGGCATTGGTTCGTATCCGGCAGTGCCGGCGGCCGGTCTTGCTCAGGCCTTAAACCTCAAAGTGGGCATCGTCACTACGAGTAACTCATTGGATGAAAACGACGATGATCGACGTTTGATAGCGGCCAATGGGGGAGCAGTGAAAGAGATGGAAGCCGCCGCCGTTGCTTATGTCTGCGAAATGATGGCGATTCCGGTGATGGCCTTGAAGGCAATCACTGATCTCGTTGATCATCACACGGCGACTGCCGATCAATTCAATGCCAATCTGACGATGGCATCACGACGACTCGCCGAAAAACTCTTACAGGTCATTGATTTCTGTGCACCTCGGATGGTTGCCGATCTGGCATGAGCCTGATGAATCAGGGGCGTTGCCGATAGGGCTATCTGCCCGTACACTTCAGGTTTCCGCCGCGGGGTGGAGCAGTCAGGTAGCTCGTCGGGCTCATAACCCGAAGGTCAGAGGTTCAAATCCTCTCCCCGCCACCAAAT